>JBFZCA010000425.1:0-2537 GCA_041308205.1 Planctomycetota bacterium
ATGAGCGCGCGGACGACCGGCGGCAGCAGCCGCGCCGCCCCTTCGCGATCGAAGAGGATCGTCTCGGCGGCGTTGCACACGGCCGGGTAGCTCGTCTTGGCGTCGACGACGACGCGCAGCGCCTTGCCGAGATCCGCGTTCTTGTGCACGTAGACGTGACAGATGCCGTCCGCGTGGCCGAGCACCGGAATCCGCGTGCCGGCCCGGATCTGCGTGACGAGCTCCTTGCCGCCCCGCGGAATCAGGAGGTCGACCTCCGCGTCGCACGCAAGCAGCGCCTGCACCTCCTCCCGCGTGCTCAGGAGCTGCAGCGCATCGGTGGGCACGGCCGGCGAGGCCGCAATGCCCTCGCGCAGCGCCGCCATCAGCGCCGCGTTCGTCGCCTGCGCCTCCTTGCCGCCCTTCAGGATGCCCGCGTTGCCGGCCTTCAGCAGGAGGCTGGAGACCTGCACGACGACGTCGGGGCGCGACTCGAAAACGACGCCGACGACGCCGAGCGCGCAGCTCACCCGCCTGAGCACCAGGCCCTCGTCGAGCTCGATCGTCCAGAGGACGCGGTTGGCGGGGTCGGGAAGCCGGATGACCTGCTCGATGCCCGCGAGCACGCCCGCGAGCTTCGCGTCGTCGAAGACGAGGCGCGCCCTGAGCGCCGCCGTCATCCGGCCCGCCGCGACCAGCTCGTCCGCGGCCGCGCAGTCGCGCGCGTTCGCCGCGAAGATCTCGTTGCGGCGCCGCCCGAGCGCCGCGATCATGCCGCGCAGCGCCGCGTTCTTGTCATCTTCCGTGCATCCGAGGAGCGCGAGGTACGCATCGCGCGCGGCCCCGGCGACCTTCCGAATCCCGCCGCCTGCCGTCATGGCTCCCTCACAGTATGACGAGGTTGTCCCGCGTCACGAAACAATCGTAGTTCGGCTCGCGCGTGAGCGAGGCCACGGCCTTGCTGTGCTTCCCGATGAGCTGGCGCGCGGCCGCGGCCGCATGGTTCGCCATGCCGCGCGCGAACTCCTCCCCCTTCTCGTCGGCGATCGCCACCACGTCGCCGCGCTCGAACTCGCCGTCGATCGCGACGATGCCCGCGAACAGCAGGCTCGCGCCCCGCTCCGTGAGCGCCGCGCGCGCGCCGTCGGTGACGACGGCGCGGCCGTCGAAGCCCCGCGCGAACGCGATCCAGCGCTTGCGGCTCGAGAGCTTGCGCCCGGGCAGGAACAGCGTGCCTTCCTTCCTGCCGCCCAGGATGCGCCCCAGGACGCCGGGCGTCTTGCCGCCGGCGATGACGCCCACGCCGCCCGAGTCGGTGACGATGCGCATGGCTTCCAGCTTCGTGCGCATGCCGCCCCTGCCCGCCGCGCTCGCGCCGCCGATGACATCGCCCGCCAGCGCGTCGATGTCCTCGACCACATCGATCAGCTTCCCGCCCTTCTCGGGCCCCGGCGCGGCGTGAACGCCGCTCACGTTGCTCAGGACGACGAGGGCGTCGGCATCGATCTTGCTCATGACGAGGGCGGACAGCTTGTCGTTGTCGCCGAACGAACGGCCGGCGCGCGGCGCGACCTCGATCTCCGCGGTCGAGACCGGGTCGTTCTCGTTGACGATCGGTAGGACGCCGTGCGCGAGCAGCGCGCTGAACGTGTTGCGCAGGTTCAGGTAGCGCGTGCGCGAGCTGAAATCATCCTCGGTGAGGAGGAGCTGCGCCACGGGAATGCCGAAGCGCCGGAACGCCTCCTCGTAGACGCTCATGAGCAGGACCTGCCCGACCGCCGCGCAGGCCTGCTTCACGGGCAGGACATCGCCCGCGGCCCCGATGCGGCTCCGCCCGAGCCCCACCGCGCCCGACGTGACCAGGATCACCTGGCATCCGCGCCGCCTGACCGCGACGATGTCCTCGATGATCGCCCCGAGCCGCCCGATGGCCAGGGCGCCGCTCTCGTGCATCACGACGTTGGTGCCGAGCTTGACCACGGCCCGCGCCGCGCGCGCGAGCGCCCTGCGGGCGGCCGCGGCGCGTTTCTTGAGCTCGCTGCTCATGGTTCGCATGCCACTCCGGGTTCGCCCGGATCGTAGCCGGGTACGAGTCCCCTCTCCGTAAACGCGATACCATAGATTCGGCCGACCATGCCGAAAGGATTGGGGCTGCGCACGATCTTCCAGGTCTGCCCCAGCGCGTCCTCGAGGGCGAAGGGCATGCGCGACTCCAAGAGCAGCGTCCTGCGGTACGCGTCGAAGCGCGGCCTGCAGACGGCATCCTGGAGGTCCATGCCGAACACCAGGCGGTTGATGAGCACTTGCGCCAGGCCGGCCGTGATGTGGGAGCCGCCCGGCGATCCGATAATCAGCGCCGGACGCTCTCCGTCCATCACGATCGTCTGGGCGATGCCGGTGCTGCGCGCCTTTCCCGGAACGATCGAGTTGGCCGTCCCCGGCACGGGGTCGTAGCCCTGCATGCAGTTGTTGTACATGAACCCGAGGCCCGGGGTGAACACGCCCGACCCGTAGCCGAGCGAGTGGCAGAACGCGCAGGCGTTGCCCCACCGGTCGGC
>JBFZCA010000426.1:0-8524 GCA_041308205.1 Planctomycetota bacterium
CGGCCTGCGCGCGCGCTCCTCAATCGGCGCCGACCCGCACCACCGTCCGTTAGCCCTCGTTCTCCGCGCCATCGTCGACCGTGATGTCGAACTCCTCGCGCGCGTCCAGGGCGCGAGTCACCTCGGCGAAGGCGCGCTCGACGAGGCGGCGATACCTGCGCGACGCCTCGTTCGCGCCGTCCGGGTCGAGCTCCCGCACCCACCAGAGGTCCCAGGCGTTCCGGCGCTTCGTCGCCGACTCGAGGACGAGGAAATACCCGTACGGAATCGCGATGGCCTTGTCGATGACGGGGCGCGGCCCGCGAATCGACGGGCGCGGCTTGGCCGCCGCGTGGCGCGCCAGCACGCGCGAGAGCTCGAGCTGCTCGTGCCACGGGAGATGGTGGTCGTGGTCCGACGTCCAGAACCACACGTAGCGCGCACCCATGTCGTAGGCGAGCGTCACGGCGAGCGGCGAGAGCGCCGGGTCGGCCTGGCCGTAGATGCTCGTGCCCCAGTCCTTGCCGAAACGCCGCGCCGCGCCGCGCATGACGGCGAAGTGGTACCTGAGCATCTCCTCGGCCGTGTAGCGCCGCTCGCTTCCCGTCGACGCCTTCGCCCAGTCGTTGAACTCCCCGAGCTGGTAGCGCCCCTCGTGGACGAGACCCGCCCCGCCGGCGCCGAGCTGGTAGAACGCGGTCTCGTAGCGCGTCTCCCAGATCGCGACGTCGACCTGCGCGAGGCGCATGTCGCCGAAGCTCACGCCCGCCGTGACGAGCTCGCGCTCGAGCGCGAACACGCTCCTCGGCCACTGCGCGCGCACGCGTGCCCCGATGATCGCCGCCGCATCGCTGAAGTACTTGAGCGTCGTCTGCACCGTTGTGTCGCCGACCATGATGCACGCCGGCTCGTCCAGGAACATCTCCGGGCCGGCGAAGTTGCTTCGGTAGAGGTCGGCCGGGTACGAGAGGCCCGCCTCGCCCCCGCGGTAAAACACCGGCTCCTCGCGGATGAACTCGCCCGCCCCCGGCACGATCCCGAAGAGATTCATGCCGGCCGCGATCATCGCGCAGTAGTCATCGGCGGTCCAGTTGACGTAGGTGTAGTTCCGGCGCTCGGGCGCCTGCGGCAGGCGCGCGCCCTCGGCGTCCTTGAAGACCCGGCCCGTGCCGACGAGCATCTCGCCGTCGAGCGCGAGCGTCTTCGTCTCCGGCCAGTCGGCCCAGGCCTTCCCCTGCGCCGCCCACCTGAGCGTCAGAACGTGTCCGAGATACTCGCAGGTATGCGGGAAGCCGCCGGTCTTCCCCGCGCCCTTGGCGGCATGCGGCACGAAATAGCGCGTGAACTCGCCCCAGCCGGGGAGCGCCGCCCTGCCCGTCGCCGCATCGCGGTACTCGAGGGCCCGGTCGCCGATCTTGAGCTGGTAGCGCCGGAAGTCGCGCGGATCGAGGACTCCTGCGAGCGGGTCGCGCTCCGTCACGCACCTGAGCGCGAAGAGGGGCGCCTCGGCGGGCGCGTCCTCCTTCCTGACCTCGAGCTCCCAGGCGACGCCGCCGTCCGCCGCCGGCCCGTAGGCGAAGGCGACCGCGTGAAAGGGCGGTCCCTTCCCCTCGTCGGCCGGAAGCACGCGATACCATGCGTGCGAGAGCGGCGCGGCGCAGAAACCCGGCGCCGCGCCGAGCATCGCCGCCAGGACGCCCGCGTGAAGCGCGCGCCGCATGTCACTTCTTCTCGAAAAAGCTCGACGGCTTCTCGATGACGGCGGGCGCCCAGATCTTGATGTTGTCGACCTGGCCCGCGTCATCGAACGACCCGAAGCCGACGTAGCCCGCGCCGAAGGTCGTGTCCGACGCGAGCATGATCGGCTGGGCCATGTCGTCGAAGAAGACCTTGATCGCGCCGCCCGCGCACGTGCGCTCCAGGCGCACCCTGTGCCACACCTGGCTCCCCCACTTGACGCCCTCGGTCGTCTTCGTCGAGATCTTGGTGCGCGGCTTCTCGTCGACGATGAAGATGTTGTGGGCGTTGGGATCGGTCTGCGTCGCCATGTGCGCGTAGTAGAACTTCGCAGGCTCCGTGAAGCCGAAGAAGATGCACATGTCCCTGTGGCCGTACTCGCGGCCCGTCTGGAGCAAGTCCGCCTCGAGGATGAAGTCCTCGAACATGCACTTGGAGAGCAGCGCTATGATGCCGGGCGACCGCACCTTCGGCTGGTACTTGCCGGCGCCGAGACACTCCAGGCACCCGTTCCCGCCGCGCGACGCGAACGTCCACTTGGACGCGTCCGTGAACTCGAAGTCCTTGATCGCGTCCGCCGTGTCGAACGCCTGCGAGTAGACGAGCTTCCAGCCCTCGGGCACGGCGCCGCCCGCCGATGCGTAGGCGTCGTACAGCGCGCCGATCCGCGCCGCCTCCGTGTCGCCCTCGTGAAACACGAACCTGTAGCTGAAGGTGCGGCTCTCGCCCGCCGGGATCTTCAGGTCGCCCGTGCGCGCCGGCTTCTTCTCGAAATCGTGAATGCCGAAGGGGTTGGCGGCGATGAGGCCGTAGTCGCGCGCGTGCCACCACGTGGGGTGGCGCGGGTTGCGCGGGTTGTCGAAGATCGCGATGCCGACCGTCTTCCCGTCGATCTCGCCCCAGTAGTCGACCCAGCGCGCGCGCTTCCCCCACACGTCCCCGCCGCGCACGCCCTCGCTGTTCACGGCGCGGCCGTTCGCGGTCGTCACGCCGGGGTTGTTCTTGAGGCACAGGTTGGAATGCGTGCGGATTCCCATCGTGCCTTCCTTGGTGTCGCCGAGGACGACCTCGCCGTTCGAAGCCTGAAGCGTGATCTCGAAGTCGATCACGCGGCCGCCCGGCACCGTCGTGAACGCGAGCCTCGTCGTGTCCGTGCAGACGATCGTGCCGTCCGGCTTCACCCACTTGTTCGCGGTCGCGACCGCGGCCGCGGCCCCGCCCTGCGTCACCTCGAGCACCTTCTCGTTGACGATCGTCCCCTTGTCCTTGCCCTCGGCCCAGAAGTCGACGCCGTTGACATCGCCGTGCGTGAACCACATCGACTTCTGGTGGACGTGGTCGGACGCTTCCCCTGCGACCTTCGACATGGGGTAATCGCGCGTCATCGGCACGCCCCCCGGCCCGAGCACGGGGTACAGGATCGGCTTGGCGAAGCCCTTGAGAATGTACTCCGTGAAGAGCTGCCCGCCGATCTCGACCCGCAGCTTGCCGTCGAGCTCCTTGACGGTCACCGCGGGGCCGTCCGCGGCCGCGCGCGCGCCGCCGAGGCACAGGCCCGCCGCGAGCAGGACGCATGCCGCCTTCCGCACTCCGTGCACACCGATCATCGCAGCCTCCTTCTCGTCACGCGCCGCCGCGCGGCGTCACCTCGCGATCTCTTTCCGCAGCCACTCCAGGCTCTTCTCGACGTTGCCGGGCGCCGCCTCGCACTCGATCGACAGGACGCCGTCCCACTGCATGTCCTTGAGGATCTCGATGCAGCCCGCGATATTCTCGGCGTTGACGCCCTCGCCGATCGAGACGATCGAGGTCGCGATCCCCGTCTCGCCGCCGCGCACCTTGCGGGCCAGCGACTCGCTCACGTCCTTGATGTGGAGGTGCGACACCTTGTGCCGGAAGCGCTTCAGGAACGCGACCGGGTCGTTGCCCGCGATGAACGTGTTGCCCGTGTCGAAGTTGAGGCGCAGGTACGGCGAGTCCGAGAAGCTCAGGATCTGCTCCATGGTGTCGGGATCGGTCGTGTACGGGCCGTGCGGCTCGACGTTGATGGTGATCTCCCAGCGCTCGGCCCACTCCAGGACCACGCGGTAGTACTGCTTCATGAGCGCCATGACCTCGGCGTCCGTGTACCCGGCGGGCTTCCTGCCGCCGTCGGTCGTGTCGACGCACGGGCAGCCGAGCGCCTTCGCGAACTGTATGGCCCTGATCGTGTACGGAATGCCGCGGTACTGCCCCTCGGGGCTGGACATCGGGTAGGCCGCATCGATCTGCGAGACCTTGAGCTTCAGGGAGTCGAGGTACGCCTTGAGCTTCAGGGGGTCGCTGTGAAGCGTGATATGCGGATTGTAGCCGAGCGCCTGGATGAAGTAGTCCCCGTCCACGGTGCCGAACTCGACGTACTCCATGCCGTGCGCGCGCGCGAACTCGCACGGGACCTCGTACGTGACGTCGTTGTGCCGCCAGTTGTCGACGTGCATGCCGAGCTTGAGCATCGTTCTTTCCTCCGAGCCCCTGCGTCACGGCTCGCACGCCCGCGGCGGCGCCGCGGGCGCGGCCTCACCCGTACTGTAGCGCCGGCCCCTCGGAGTTACAAGGCGCGTATGCCATGCAGGATGGAGGACAGGATGTCAGACGTGCTGCACGTGCCGCGTCTCGGGCGCGGTCTCGGCATCGCCGGTGCAGCCCGCGGCATGAATCGGCAACACGCCGCGCTCGAGAAAACGCCCGCACTTCGCGCAGCGGTCCATGAACTCGTTCGGCTCGCAGTGAACCGGCAGGCGGCGCCCGCAGCGCGGGCAGGCCACGAACGGCCGGTGCGGCATTGCCACGAGCGTGAACGACTGGCCGCACGTACAAGCCATGAGCTTCATGACGACCTCCTTGCGCTTCGCTCGGCTCTCCGCGGCGCGGGCGCCACCCTTGCCCGCGCGCCACGAAGCTTCACGGAGACATCCGCGAAGTGCGCTCCACCCGGCGTCGATGCTCTCCGCCGCGATCCTCTCCCGTTGCTTCCTCTCGACGTACCGGCATCATAACCCCGCCGCGCAAGAAATGAAAGCTAAAAACTCCACGTGTTGCTATTTTTTTCTCGCTCCATGAAAAGCCCGCCGCGCGACCCTCCGTGCGCCGCGGTTCGAGCTTCCCTCCTTGACGCGGCCGCTCGTGCCTATTATCATTCCAGCACGCTTGATGCAGGCGGGCGATTAACTCAGCGGCTAGAGTACTACTTTCACACGGTAGGAGTCAGAGGTTCAAATCCTCTATCGCCCACCAAACCTTCCCCAGGGCGTTCCGCCCCGGCAGAGAACAAGAAAAACACGCCGCCTGAGCTTTCAGGCGGCGTGCGGCATCAGGAAGGGTGTCCGCCGTCGTGCGCGAGGACTCCCGGGCTCCGTCCGAGGGGTCCTCGCTGCGGGCTCTGCCCGCAATCACGACGCCGGGAAAGAGGGTCGTTCTTGCCGGCGCATGGGCGTCACCGGGCGGATGCTGCCTGCCCGCAGCACGTTGCGGGATCCGCGGCCCCGCCGCAGCACGTCGCGGCATTCGCGGCCGCCGCGCTTCCGACGCTCACGATCGCATTCCCCTCGGCTACTTTCGCCGCCGCGGTCTCGACGGGCTTCGCCATGGGACACGCCGCCGCCATCTGACACGCTCCCCGTGCGCCTCCCGCACTGGGACACACATCCGGGACGCTCCCGCAGCAGGGACAGCATGCCGGCATACCCCCCGTCGCGCAGCAACAGGGGTCGACCGTGCAGCAGCACGTGCAGTCGACCGCGCAGGTCGAGCCCGACGCCGTAATCGCCGTGCCCGCGCACGCGGCCTGGACGCTTGCCGCATGCCCCGGACATGCGTCCTCGACGGACGCGGCCCCCGTGGGACTGAGCGCCGATGCCGCCGCGACCAGCGCCACGGCGACTGCGCCTACGATGCCGCCGGTAATGGCTATGTGTCGTCGTACAATGTTCATGGCTTCTCTCCTTTACAAACACGCAGGCGGGATGTCGCCACCCGCACGCGTCGGACATCGCCGCCCGCGTTCACCGCCATATAGTCTATCATGCCGATCGACATTATGCAAGCCAAGCACGGAGAATTCCCGTTCATCGAATGGAATCGCGTTTTCTCAGCTCTCGCCGCGCGCGAAGAGCGCCGTGCTCAGGTACTTCTCGCCCCGGTCGGGGAAGATCAGGACGATCATGCCCGAGGAGATCTGCCGCGCGAGCTCCGCGGCCGCGCACATCGCCGCGCCGCTGCTCATGCCGGCGAAGATGCCCTCTTCCTTGACCACGCGCCGGGTCATCGCGAACGCATCCTCGGTCTCGACCATGATCTGCTCGTGGATCTTGGAGGGATCGTAGATCGCGGGCACGATCGCCTCCTCCATGTTCTTCAGGCCCTGGATGTAGTGCCCGCGCACCGGGTGCGCGCACACGATCTTGACGGCCGGGTTCTTCTCCAGCAGGTACTTGCCGACGCCCATGATCGTCCCCGAGGTCCCGAGCGCCGACACGAAGTAGTCGAGCGCGCCGCCCGTCTGCTGCCAGATCTCCTCGCCCGTCCCCCGGTAGTGCGCGATCTTGTTGTACTGGTTGGAGAACTGATCCGGCATGAAGTACTTGTCCGGGTGCCGTCTGACAAGCTCGCGCGCCTTCAGGATCGCGCCGTCCGTGCCGCGCGCGGGGTCGGTGAGCGTCACCGTGGCGCCGAAGGCCGCGATCATCGCGCGGCGCTCGACGGACACGGCCGCGCTCATCACGATCTCGACCGCGTAGCCCTTCACGGCCCCGATCATCGCCAGGCCGATGCCCGTGTTCCCGGACGTGGGCTCGATGATGGTCTTGCCCGGACCGAGCGTGCCCTCGGCCTCGGCCTGCTCGATCATCTTGAGCGCGATGCGGTCCTTGATGCTGCCCGTGGGGTTCGTGCCCTCGAACTTCGCGTAGATCTCGACGCGGGGGTTCGGGTTGATCCGGTTGATCCTTATGAGCGGCGTGTTGCCGATGGCATCCAGGACGCTCGCGCAGATTCGGGGGCGGTGATGTTCGCTCATTGCTGTTCTATCGGCTCGCGGGCGCAGCGAAGCACGCCATCGGGATCGCCGAGCCTGAGCGCGAACCCCCAGCTCCCGGACCAGTTCGCGCACTTTACGAGAACCTTGTTCCAGCCCTTCGCGAGCGACATCGTGCAGGAGAACTGGTCGTGCCAGGCATGGCTCCAGGTGTTCCGGTCGAACACCACCCGGTCGTTCAGCCAGATCCGCATGCCGTCGTCCTTGGCGATGCAGCAGCCCACGCTGCGCTCGTCCGGGCTCCACACGTACGTCAGGCCGTACGCCGCGGCCCAGCCGGCGCCGCCGAGGTCGACGTGCGGGCCGTCGAACGCCCGCCAGCGCGTCTCCGAGCCGTCGGCGAGCTTGTACGCGGCACGGACATCCTGCGTGCGCTCGACCTCGTTGACGATCGCCCAGCCGCCGTCCTGCGGGCACGGCCAGTTGCCGATAACCCACCAGGCCTGCAGAAAGGGCGAGCGCGGCTTGAGCTGGACCGCGACGAGGCCCGCGTCGCGCTCCTCGCCCGAGCCCTCCGCGATCGCGAGCCTGAGCTCGTGCATCCCGCCCGCGAGGCGCAGCGGCCCGAATTCCGTCATGAACCACGGCGTCAGCCCGGGCCTGCGCGCATCGATCCTGCCGAGCGGCGCGCCATCGAGCGCCGCATCGAGCGCCGCGAACGTCGGGCCGCCGGCCGTGAACACCTGGACCGCGAAGTCGTCCTCGCCGGGGAGCGCGAGCTTCGCGACCAGGGCGTCGCCGGCCCGGCCCCGCCCCCGCCACAGGCCGTCGCGCGAGTCGAAGCGCGGGTTCAGGGCGGAGAACTCGCGCTTCTCGAGCGGCGCACCCCCAAGCGCCGGCGCACCCTCAAGCTCGCAGCACATGAACGCCGGCGCGGCCGGCAGCGCCGTCTTCGGCAGGCGCTCGGCGCACGCCGGCAGCGGCTCCTGCGCCGCCGGCTCCTCGCCGTCGAAGTGGAACCGCAGGCGGCACTCCTTCGACATCTGCATGCCCACGACGCCCGTGCTCCACACGCGGTACACGATGCCGGGGCCGTCCGTGTCGACGAGCACCTGGTCGCCGTTCGGCTCGACGCGCAGGAAGTTGCCCGCGTCGGCGTTGATGTCGTCGCGGTGGTAGCTGGAGTCCTGGCAAGCCGGCCAATCGGCGAGGCGCGGCAGGGCATCGAAGGCGCACAGCGCCTCGAAACCGATCGGAGGACGCTCCGCCGCTGCCGGCGCCGCCGCACATCCCGCCGCGGCGATTCCCGCCGCGGCCCACGCACAGAGCATCGGTCGTCTCATACAGCCTCCGCATGAAAAGACGCGTTCCCGGCGAGTATACGCACCGCCGGCGGGCGGCGGAAGCGCCCGCGAGGGCGGCGGACGCTCTACCGCCGCTCCTCCAGGCACTGCTCGCACACGCCGGTGACGTGCAGGGCGTGCGCCCTCGGCCTGAACCTCTGCGCCGCGCACACGCGCTCGATGGCGGCGGCAAGATCCCCGTGCGCCGCCTCGATCACACGGCCGCAGCGCTCGCACACGAGGTGTTCGTGCGGCGGCCGGCCCGCAACCGTCTCGTAGCGCACGCACCCGGCGGCGGGAATCTCCCTGAGGAGCCCCGCCTCGACCAGCCGCGCCAGCGTGCGGTAGACCGTGCCGCGGCTCACGCGCCCGGGTCCCTGCGCCAGGTCCGCGGCCACATCGTCGGCGCGGAAGTGATCGTGCCGCCCGGCCGCGTGCACGCACACGCGCCGCC
>JBFZCA010000427.1:0-4675 GCA_041308205.1 Planctomycetota bacterium
AAGACGGTCGGACCTTCGCGCTGCGCCCCGAGAGCGAACCCGCCTCGCCCCTCGACGTGCCGTCGATCAAGACGAACGTATCGTCGGCCGAGCTCGTGGCGCTGGTCCGCCGCGAACGCGCTAAGGGCACGCGCCGCCGCGCGCGCTGATATCGCGATCGCGGCCGGCGGAGATGCCGTTCGGGTTCTCATTACCCGTGATCCCACCCGGAAACGCCGCGGCGGTCACGCCGCAGGCTGACCGCGACGAGCGCGAAAGCCGGGAACGACGGGCGCCGGACGCGCCCCCGCTATGCGGGATTCTTGAAGAGCAGGATCAGCGCCACCAGGCCGGCCGCCATGATCGCGGCGGGAACGATCCAGAGCCGGCGCCACTGGAACTTCCCGTCGACCGTGCAGCGGTCCATCATGACACCGGCGAACCAGGTGCCGATGACCATGCCGAGCCCCACCGTGGCGGCGAAGATGAGGGCCTGCATGGAGCTGCGGATCTCGGGCGCGGCGGTGCTCTCCATGAAGATCTGGCCCACGATGATGAAGAAGACGTAGGCCAACCCGTGCAGCGATTGCGCGCCCGTGATCAGCCCCCGCTGCCTGGTGCACGTGTAGAGGACGTACATGAGAAGCCAGCACGCCACGCCGATCGCCAGGGTCCACTTGAATCCGATCTTCTCGAGGAATAGCCCGAGCAGGAAGAACGTGGCGATCGCCTGGGCGGCCTGGGCGATGCCCATCGAGGCCGACAGGTTCTTGCCCGGCACGCCGATGTCGAGCATGAACCGCCCCGTGCCCAGGAAGTAGAACTGCATCATGCCGGCGATGACCATCGAGATGATGAAGAAGATCAGCAGGTTCGTGTCGGCGAGCTGCCCGATCGCCTTGAAGATCGGAATCTCGCCGGTGCGCGCGAGCGTGTTCTCCGGCAGCGCGAGGCAGCAGGCGGCCATCACGACCGACAGCGCGGCCGCCCAGTACAGGCAGTCGCGCCCTCGCTCCTCGGTCTTGAAGATCGAGCGCCAGACGGTCAGGAGGACCCCCACGAGGAACCAGGCAACCGGCGCCCAGATGAAGACCTTCCCCTGGGTGCCGATGTCGCGCACCTGGTCGAACAGAATCGCGTTGACGAGCGGCAGCGTCGCGGCGTAGCACATCGAGTATGCGAACATCACCCCGAAGAGGGGCCAGAACTTCTCCCTGCCGGCCGCGATGAAGAGCAGCACCGCTCCCGCAAGGTGCGCCGCGAGAAGAATCCACTTGATGGCGAACCACTGGTCGGCGAGCTGCCCGCTGATGAGCGGCGCGATGATGCACGCGATGGGCAGCGTCGCGTAGATCAAGCTGGTCTGCTTGCCGCTCATCCGCAGCGGGCCGAGCAGCCGCGGCGCCAGCAGAGGCGCCCAGGCGCCCCACGCGGCGTACTGGAAGAACATCACCAGGCTCAGGGGAATGTAGACGCTCCAGTCCATGGCAGCCTCCTGTGCTGCGCCTCCGGCCGGCCCGGCGTCACCGCCGCCGGTTCCACGGCGCGTGCCGGTATCCTATCGTGAAAAGGGGCCGGGCGATAGCCCTCGGAATCCGAGATCGGTCCGCGCCTGCGCGCTCCTGCCGGCGAGAGAGACGAGCGAGTCACTTCTTGACGGGCCCCAGGTACGCGAACGTTCGCGTCTTGAGTCGAAACTCGTACGCATCGTTGTCAGGGCCCTCGAGTTCCGCGATGATCGGCAGCCGTCCGTCCGCAAGAACTCCCATACTCAGGTCGTGGGGGGGATCGGGACGCGCCGCGTCGATCTCGGCCACGCGTTCCGTCCGGGACGCGGTGAGCTCGAAAAGGCAGAGCCTTCGGGTCCCGGGCGCGTTCTGAGCGGTGTCCATCAGCGCCAGGAACTCCTGGACGCCATCGCCGTCGACATCGCACACAACGGTCCCGAATTCCAGCCGGCCGGCGCGGGCCGGAGGCCAGACCGAACGGTACCGTCGCGACGTTCGGTCCCATCGCGCCACTTCGAGGCTCCTCGCGCGGCAGCCGTGCTTCAGGACTCCGAGAGGGTTGTGCTTCTGGGGAAGCACCCATTCGGCGATCCCATCGCCGTCCAGATCGATGGTCTCAAGATCCATGCCGTTCGCCACCTCGTCGGCTCCCGTGCCCTCCGGGCGGATCAGGTGGTATTCGCCCCAGTAGCTTCCCCCCTGAACAGTCGCAATCGCCTTCGTAGGCTCGCGGGGGTCGGGCTCTCGGAGGAACCGGAGCCCCCCGTTGTACATGTCGCCGATGCCGAACGTCGATCGGAGCGCGTACGTTCCGCCGGCCTCGGCCGCGTAGACGAGGTAGCGATGCACGGGGGACTTGTCCTCCTCGATCCACTCGATGATCGCCTCCCGCACCTCGTCTCCATCGAGATCGACGGCGTGGACATGCGGCTTCTTCGCGAGGACCTCTTCCGCGAGCCGCACCGGCAGGAGCACCTTCTCCCCGTCGGGGGTGAGGGCGGAGATCATGGCCGGGGCATCGAGCGGGGAGGCCGCCGCCGGGACCTCGGTCACATTCGGCGCGCAGCAGGTCAGACAGGACGCGACACAGCACGCGAGGCAGGACGTTGTGAGCGCGTGTGCCCGGAAAGCGTGCGCGAAGGCCATCTCGTCACC
Source organism: Planctomycetota bacterium (assembly GCA_041308205.1). Taxonomy (GTDB): domain Bacteria; phylum Planctomycetota; class UBA8108; order UBA8890; family UBA8898; genus UBA8898. The sequence continues at coordinate 2,643 of JBFZCA010000427.1, forward strand.
TCCTCCCATGCCGAGCTTGCATGGCGACTTCGTGTCCGCGGCGCACGGATTGTATACCGGGAGGGCCTTGACGCGCGAGGAGAAAATCGAGGAGCTCGGAAACATCGATGCCGATCGAACCCCGCGCGCTCCTTGCCAGGGCGCCGCAACGCCGCATATACTCCCGAGAGAGGATTCAGGCGAACCTGCCCGGCGCCGGACATGCCCGGCGCTCCAGACAACCCGCCTGTTCGGTGCCGCCAACCCATGAACGGAATGCGTGCCATGAACTCGCGTTGTGGAGTCTCGACCGCAGCCCTCGGCATCATCGCGTCGATCTGCATGCTGCCGCAGGCGCAACCGGCCGCCCTGAACGCCGCCGAGATTCACGTCTCGCCCTCGGGCGATGACGCCCGGCCCGGCACGGCGGAGCAGCCGCTCGCGACACTCGCCGCCGCGCAGCGCGCGGCGCGCCCCCTGGCCGGACGCGCGCCGGTCACGGTGTGGATCCACGGGGGCACGTACTACCTCGCGGACACGATCCGGTTCACGGCCGAGGATTCGGGCGGCCCGAACGCGCCGGTCGTCTATGCCGCCGTCCCGGGGGAAGAGGCGATCCTGAGCGGCGGCGCGCGCCTGCGGCTCGACTGGACGCCCGCCGGCGAGGGAATCGTGCAAGCGAAGACGCCCGCCGGCCTCGCGCTGGATCAACTCTTCATCAACGGCCGGCGCCTGCACATGGCGCGATACCCGAACTACGATCCCAATGTGCGCCACTTCAACGGCTTCGCCGCCGACGCCATCGCGCCCGAGCGCGTCGCGCGCTGGAGCGATCCCGCCGGAGGCTACATCCACGCCATGCACGCCGCGCTCTGGGGCGACATGCACTGGCGGATTCTCGGCAAGAAGGCGGACGGCTCGCTCCGGTACGAGGGCGGCTGGCAGAACAACCGCCCGAGCCCGATGCACGAGCAGTTCCGGTTCGTCGAGAACATTCGCGAGGAGCTCGACGCGCCCGGCGAGTGGTTCCACGATGCCCGGACGAGCACGCTGTATCTCTTCCCGCCCGCCGGCGTTGACGTGCGCGCGGCGATCGTCGAGGGCGTCAGGCTGCGGCACCTGATCGGATTCGACGGCACGAAGGAGAAGCCGGTCAAGTTCGTGACGCTCCGCGGCCTCGCGTTCCGCCACGCGGCGCGGACCTTCATGGACAACCGCGAGCCGCTCCTGCGCTCCGACTGGACGACGTACCGCGGCGGCGCCGTGGTGTTCCGCGGCGCGGAGGACTCGGCCGTCGAGGACTGCGACTTCGACCAGCTCGGCGGCAACGCCGTGTTCGCCGACGGCTACAACCGCCGGATCGCCGTGCGCGGCTGCCTCGTCCGCGAGTGCGGCGCGAACGGCATCGCCTTCGTCGGCGACCCCCGCGCGGTCCGGAGCCCGCTCTTCAACTACGGGGCGCGTTTCGACTACGCGGAGCTCGACCGGACGCCGGGCCCCGCCGGCGAGGACTTCCCCGCCGACTGCCTCGTCGAGGACTGCCTCATCACGCGCAGCGGCCGCGTCGAGACGCAGACCGCGCCCGTACAGATCTCGATGGCGCAGGGCATCACCGTGCGGCACTGCTCGATCTACGAGGCGCCGCGCGCCGGCATCAACATCGGCGACGGGTGCTGGGGAGGCCACGTCATCGAGCACTGCGACGTCTTCGACACGGTGCTCGAGACGGGCGACCACGGCAGCTTCAATTCGTGGGGGCGGGACCGGTACTGGCACCCCGACACGCGCGTCGTGAACCGCGAGGTCGCGGCGGATCCCGCCCTGCCGGTCCTGGACATGGTCCGGCCCACGGTGCTCCGGCGCAACCGCTGGCGCTGCGACCACGGCTGGGACATCGATCTGGATGACGGCTCGAGCTGCTACGTGATCTGCGACAACCTCCTCCTCCGCGGCGGGCTGAAGATGCGCGAGGGCTACGGGCGCGTCGCGACCAACAACGTCATCGTCGGCAACAGCCTGCACCCGCACGTCTGGTTCGAGAAGAGCGGCGATGT
>JBFZCA010000428.1:0-19818 GCA_041308205.1 Planctomycetota bacterium
GGGACGGGAGGTCTCCACGGCGGCAATCGCTCGGCGTCCCTGCTGTCTGAGACAACCCCCCTTCCGTCCCCCCTTCAGGGGAAGGGGGGAAACGCCGGCTACGGCCGGCGCCTGCAGGGCCACGGGTTCACCGAATAGGTACCCGTTGAGGGCGGTTGCGCGCCCGGCCCGGCAGGCCGGCGCGCCGTCGTTCGGCCACCGTGGATGCGTGGAGGTAGCAGCATGATGCGTTGCGTGCGCGCGCTCGTTCTTGCGGCGCTGGCGGGGGCGGCCTTCTCCCAGGAAGTCGCGCCGGTCACCGACATCAACACCGGCTCGGCGGGCGCCTGTCCCTCGTACCTGACGGTCTTCGACGACAGCCTGTACTTTCGCGCCAACGATGCCCCCAACGGGACCAACACCGAGCTCTGGCGCTACGACGGCGCGGCTGCCGAGCTTGCCGCCGAGATCTGCCCCGGTCCCGAGGGCTCGCTGCCCAGTCACCTCTTCCCGTACCAGGGGAAGCTCTGCTTCTCGGCGAGCGGCCCCGACAGCCCGCCGCGGCTGTGGGTCTTCGACGGGACGGCGGCATCCCTGGCTCCCGGCGCCGACCAGCAGGCGCAGAACCCGGAGGCCTTCATCGAGTACGGCGGATACCTCTACTACCGCGCGTACAGGAGCGCCATCGGCATCGAGCTCTGGCGCTTCGACGGCGCGACGCAGGCGCCGATCGACCTCTTCCCGGGCAGCGGAAGCTCGTACCCGCAGCATTTCATCGTCTACAACGGCAGGCTGTATTTCAACGCCTGCGCGGCACCGATGTCCGGCACCGAGCTTTACCGCCTCGATCCCGGCGGATTCTCGGTGACGCGCGCGACATCGATCCGGTGGCCCGACGGCTCCAGTCCGGAGAACGTCTGCCTCTTCAAGGACGCGATCTACTTCTCGGCGTACGAGCCCGAGCACGGCCGGGAGCTCTGGCGCTACAAGGACGGCGACGGGTCCTCGCTCCTCAAGGCCGACATCGTTCCGGGACCCGCATCGTCGAACCCGTCGGGCCTCGCTGTCTATCGCGACAAGCTCTACTTCTGCGCCGACAACGGCGTCGACGGCGCCGAGCTCTGGCGGTTCGACTACGAAGCCGACGAGGCGTCGATGGTCGCCGACATAAACCCGACGCCGTTCGTTCCCGACATCGATCCCGTGCACCACTCGTGGCCCGGGAACCTCTACGTCTACGACGACGTCCTGTACTTCGCGGCCGACGACGGCGTCCACGGCCGCGAGCTCTGGATGTACGACGGCACGGAGGCCCGTCTCGCCGCCGACATCAATCCGGGCCCCTACGGGTCCGACCCCGGCAACTTCATCGAGTTTCGGCAGGCGCTCTGCTTCACGGCGAACGACGGCGTGACGGGTCTTGAGCTCTTCGACAAGAAAGTCTACACGCTCATCATGAAGGCCGACCCGCCCGCCCCGTTCGCGCGGGGCGATGCGAACGCCGACGGCCGGCTGGACTTGTCGGACGCCGTGTCGATGCTGCGGTACATGTTCGCCGGCGGCCGGGAGCCTTCTTGCGTGAAGGCCGCGGACCTCAACGACGACGGCGCCGTGTCCATCGCCGATCCCATCTCCGCGCTTGGGTATCTCTTCGCCGCCGCCGCCGCCCCGCCGCCGCCGTTCGGGGCCTGCAGCGCGGATCCGACGAGCGACGACCTTTCCTGCGCGGCGTTCGCGGCCTGTCCGTAGAGCTCCGCCTCGCCGTTGACACGACCGCTCCGTTGCGGCAGCATCGAGGATACGCGCGCCGGGTGCGCGGCAGGAGGAAGGCAGTTTCACACCCCAGGGAGGATGTACCGATGACGATCAACCGACGCGAGTTCGTGGCGAGCGCCGCGGCGTTCGGCCTTGCGGCAGGCGGCATGGCGCTCGGCGCCGAGGTCTCCGACAGGAAAGTCCAGCCGATCGAGACGAAGAGTCCCGCGGCGCTGAAGCTCTCCAGCCAGCTCGGGATCATTCCCGGGAAGAGCACCGAGGAGAAGCTCGCCCTCATGGACGCGATGGGCTTCGACGGCGTCGAGCTCGGCGGCGACATCACCGGCAACGAGAAGAAGTACCAGGACGCGCTCGCGAACGCGAAGGTCAAGGTGAGCGCGATCTGCTGGGGCTCCCACAACGGCGACCTCGTGAGCGCCGATGGCGAGAAGCGCAAGGGCGGCGTCGCGGCCCTGAAGCGCGTCCTCGAATCGGCCGGCGAGCTCAAGTCGACCGGCGTCGTCTTCGTCCCGGCGTTCAACGGCCAGACGACGCTCACCAACCAGGACATCCGCAAGGTGCTCCTGGACTCGCTGCCCGAGATCGGCGAGCACGCGCTCCGGTGCGGCACGCGCGTGATTCTCGAGCCGCTCAACCGCGGCGAGGCGTTCTTCCTGCGCCAGCTCGCCGACGCGGCCTCGATCTGCCGCGATGTGAAGAGCGACGGCATCGCCATGATGGGCGACTTCTACCACATGGGCATCGAGGAGACGAGCGACCTGGGCGCCTTCATCTCGGCGGGAAGCCACCTGCACCACGTCCACCTGGCGACGACCGAGGGCCGCACCCTCCCCGGCCAGGACGGCGGCAAGCGCAGCTACGTCGACGGATTCCGGGGCCTCAAGATCATCGGCTACCAGGACTACTGCAGCTTCGAGTGCGGCGTCCGCGGCAACCGCGAGACCGAGATCCCCAAGGCCATGCAGTTCCTCAAGGATCACTGGGCGCAGGCGTAGCGCGCCCGCGCGCCTGCGGGAAGGCGCGGCGTTCTCGGCGTGACGCCCGCGTGGTGCGCGACGGCAGGAGGCGCGGCGCCGCCGTGCGGCACGGCCAGTCCGGCGGAACGAAACGGTGGGCCGAATGAGAAGAGCCCTCGTGCTGATCGCGCTCCTCGGAGCGGCCGCGCCGCCGGACCTTCCGGCCGGCGACGTCGTCATCAACGAGTTCATGGCCGCGAACGCGACCGGGCTCGCCGACGAGGACGGCGATCATTCCGACTGGATCGAGCTCTACAACCAGGGCGCCGTTGCGGTCGACCTTGAGGGCTGGTGCCTGACCGACGATGCCGCGGATCCCGCGAAGTGGCGGTTTCCGCCCATCACGATCGAGAGCGGCGGCCATCTCCTCGTCTTCGCGTCGGGCAAGGACAGGCGCGATCCCGCAGCCCCGCTCCACACCGGCTTCCGCCTGAGCGCCGATGGCGAGTACCTGGCGCTGGTGATGCCCGACGGCGCGACGGCGGCGCACGAGTTCTCGCCGAGCTTCCCCCCGCAGCGCACGGACATATCGTACGGATTCGTGCGCGCGGTCTCGACGCTTGTTCCCCCCGCCGTCGAAGCACGCGTGCTCGTGCCGTCCGATGGCGCCGCGGGCCTCGACTGGACGCGCGCCGATTTCAACGACGCGGCGTGGACGTCCGGCCCCACGGGCATAGGATACGATACGGAGGAAGGCGCGGATCCGAGCCCCGACGAGATCCGGAACCTCGCGCCCGAGGGCGTCGCCGCCCAGTCATCGACGGGCTTCGGCTACGGCCCGGAGCTCGCCATCAACGGCCGCTACGACGACTTCACGCACACCGCGGCCGGCGTCAATCTGCCGGCCGCGTGGCAGCTCGACCTCGGCGGGACGTTCTTCCTGTACCGGATCACGCTCTACAACCGGACGAGCTGCTGCGGATCGCGCCTGCGCGACATCACCGTGTCGATCCTGGATGAGGACGGCACATCGGCGGTGTTCACGTCCGAGCTCCTCAACCCCGAGAACGTGCTCGGCGGCGGCACCCTCGACGGCCCCGCGACGCTGGCGCTCGACCTGGTCGCCATCACGGGCAGCGCCATCGAGGGCGGGATCATCCGCATCGTCCGCACGCCGGACCCGGATCTGTCCGGAACCGGAGGTCTGGGAAACGCCGACGAGGCCGACGTCCTGTCGCTCGGCGAGGTCGAGGCGCTCGGCGCCGAGGAGCCGCCCGGGTACCGGGCGCTCATCGGCACCGATGTTGAAGCCGCGATGTACGGCCGCAACGCCTCGGCGTACGCGCGCATCCGCTTCGACGTGGACGACCCTTCCGTCTTCGAGTCGCTGGCGTTGCGCATGAAGTACGATGACGGTTTCATAGCGTACATCAACGGCAGGGAGGCGGCCCGGCGCAATGCCCCGCTCCCGGCCGCGTGGGACGCCGCAGCGCCCGAGGAGCGCCGTGACGCCGACGCGTTCGTATTCGAGGATATCCCGGTCGCGGCCGGCCTCGCCGCGCTCGTCGCCGGGGAGAACCTCCTGGCCGTGCACGGACTCAACCGCGCCGCGGACGATCCCGACTTCCTCATCGTGCCGGAGCTCGCGGCCGTGTGGGCATCCGGCAGCACGCTGGCATACTGCCGCACGCCGACGCCGGGCACGGTCAACGACTCGTCGGGCATTCTCGACTTCGTCGCCGACACGCGCTTCAGCCACGACCGCGGACTCTACACGGCGCCGTTCTCGCTGGCGATCGCCACCGAGACCGCGGGCGCGGAGATCCGTTACACGCTCGACGGCACGCCCCCCACCGAGACGAGCGGACTCATCTACGCGGGCCCCATCCCGATCGCGGCGACCACGACCGTCAGAGCCGCCGCCTTCAAGGAAGGCCTGGAGCCCACGAACGTCGACACGCACACGTACATCTTCGCCGGCGACATCGCCCTCCAGGACTACCGGGCCACGCTCGACGCGGGGTTCCCCGCCGTGTGGGGCGACACCGCGCCCGACTACGGCATGGACCCCGACGTCATCGGGCAGGGAGGCGCGGACCTTTACGGCGGCAAGTACACGGCCACCGTCGAAGACGACCTGCGCGCCGTGCCGTCCATGTCGATCGTGATGCCGATCGATGCCATGTTCGGCCCCACGGGCATCTACACGTATCCGACGAACCGCGGCGTCGCCTGGGAGCGGCCCTGCTCGGTCGAACTGCTGTACCCGCACGGCGGGGCGGGTTTCCAGACGGACGCCGGAGTTCGCATCCAGGGGGGTGCGTTCCGGAGCCACAGCCTGACGAAGAAGCACTCCCTGCGGCTGCTCTTCAAGCGCATCTACGGAGCATCCAAGCTCGCGTACGCGCTCTTCGGCCCCGGCGCTCCCGACCGCTTCGACACGATCACGCTCAGGGCCAACTCGAACGACGGCTGGCAGTGGGACGCCGCCGGGGCGAAGCCCGTCTACGTCCGCGACTCGTTCGGCCGCGAGACCGTCCTCGCCATGGGCGGCGCGGCGTCGCACGAGATCTTCGTCCACCTGTACATCAACGGCGTGTACTGGGGCCTGTACAACCCCGTCGAGCGGCCGGACGCCTCGTTCTGCGCCACCTACTTCGGCGGCGACAAGGACGACTGGGACTCGCTCAGCAACAACGAGGTGTCCCAGGGCAGCTACGCCGCCTGGGACGCCCTCGTCGCCGCGGCGCGGGCGGTGGGAACCACGGGACCGGCGGCGGTCGCCGCGTTCTACGCCCTGCTCGGCAGGAATCCCGACGGCACGGTCAACCCGGACTACGACTGCCTGCTCGACGCCGAGAACTACGCCGACTACATGATCGCGAACCTGTACGTCGGCAACACCGACTGGCCGAGCAAGAACTGGTGGATGGGCCGCAACCGCATCGACAGCACGGGCTTCAAGTTCTTCATGTGGGACTCGGAGTGGTCGATGGGCATCCAGTCGGACCTCTACACCAACAGGATCGGCGTCTCGGATGGCATCGCCGTGCCCTGGCCGGCGCTGCGCGCCAACGCCGAGTTCCAGCTTCTCTTCGCGGATCGCGTCCACCGCCACTTCTTCAACGGCGGGGCCCTGTACGTCGATCCGAACGCGCCGCAATGGGATCCGGCGCGGCCCGAGCGCAACCTCCCGGCGGCGCGCTTCGCGGCGCTGGCCGGCGGCATCGATCGGGCCATCGTCGCCGAGTCGGCCCGCTGGGGCGACCAGCACGTGCTCAGGCCGTACACGCGCGACGAGCACTGGGCGATCGAGCGCGACAATCTGCTCAAGAACTACTTCCCGCAGCGCTCGCGCATCGTGCTCGACCAGTTCCGCGCGGCGGGCCTCTACCCCGCCGTCGCGGCGCCGGTGTTCAACCGGCACGGCGGCGAGGTCGCCGCGGGATTCCTCGCGACGCTTTCGGCGCCGCAGGGCGCCGTCTACTACACGACCGACGGAACCGACCCGAGGCTCCCCGGCGGCGCGCTCTCGCCGAGCGCGCAGGCCATCGAGCCGACAACGGGGGTCGCGCTGCTCGACGCGGGCGCGGAGGCGCGCATCCTCGTCCCCCGGGACGACACGCTCGCCCTCGACTGGATTGCGTCCGATTTCGATGACGCCGCCTGGCGGCGCGGGCCGACCGGCATCGGCTTCGACCGCGCATCGGACTACCTCCCCCTCATCGCCACGAATCTGGAATCCGAGATGTACACGCTGCAAAGCTCCGCGTACGCACGGATGCGCTTCTCGGTCCCCGATCCTTCCGCGTATGCGGAAGTCGCGCTGCTCATGAAGTACGACGACGGCTTCGCCGCCTACCTGAACGGCGTCTTCGTCGCGGCCCGCAACGCGCCGCAGGCGCCCGTGTGGAGCTCGGGTGCGACGGCGAGCCGCGATGAGGCCCTCGCCGTGGTCTACGAGCGCATCGACCTGCCCGGCGCGGCCGCGCTGCTCGCCGCGGGCGAGAACGTTCTCGCGATCCACGGCCTGAACTCGAGCGCCGCGAGCGTCGATTTCCTGATCGTGCCCGCCGTGGAAGCCGTGACGAGCGAGGGGATACGCGGCATCGTCATCGAGCAGACGACGGCGGTGCGCGCGCGCGCCTGGACCGGAAGCTCGTGGAGCGCGCTGGCCGAGGCGGTCTTCACCGTCCTCCGGCCCATCGATGCCCTGCGCATCGCGGAGATCATGTACAACCCGCGCGACGATGGCATCGTCGACGGCGACATCTACGAGTACATCGAGCTTCGGAACACAAGCGCCGCGGCGCTCGACCTGTCGGGCGTCGCGTTCACGGAAGGCATCGACTTCGTGTTCCCGGAGGGTTTCGTGCTCGAGCCGGGACGTTTCGCCGTGCTCGCGGCCGACGGCGCCGCATTTGCGCAGCGATATCCCGCCGCCGATCCCCCGGCCGGTATCTACGGCGGCAATCTCTCGAACTCGGGAGAGATCGTGACGCTCCGCGCGGCGGACGGCGCCATCATCTCGTCGGTCCCGTACGATGACGTCCCGCCGTGGCCCGTCGATGCGGACGGATTTGGGCCATCGCTCGTGCCGGCGGACCCCTCGGCGGCGATCGATCCCGCGCTGCCGAGCGCGTGGCGCGCCAGCCTCCGCACGGACGGATCGCCCGGCGAGGATGACGTCGAGCTCCCGCCGGGCGGGCTGCAGCGCCCCGGCGATCTCAACCAGGACGGACGGCTCGACATCGCCGATGCGATCGCCATTCTGCAGTACCTCTTCGGCGGCAGGCCGGTCGCGCTCCCCTGCAGCGGCGCCGCGACGGCCGAGGGCGGGGATCTGCTCCTCATCGACATCAACGGCGATGCGAGAGTGGACGTCGCCGATGCGATTGCGCTGCTCGGGTATCTGTTCGGCAGCGCGCGGCCGCCGGCGCTCGGCACCGATTGCGTGCGGATTTCGGGCTGTCCGACGGCCTGCGCCCGGTGATACAATGGAGCCGGCGGTCTCGGGGGCGGGGACCGGCGGCTGCTCGCAGGCGGATGCGGGTCGCGGCTTCGGGTTCGGAAGGAGGTTGCAGATGCGACGAGGTGTTCGGCACGGCGCATGGATCGTTCTCGCCGCCTTCGGCGGCATGGTGTGCGGCGCGGATGCCATCAACGTGGCGCCGCTCGGAACGGCGACGCAGTCGAGCGAATACGGCGGCGGGGCATACCCCGCTTCGAACGCGATCAACGGCGACTTCGGCGACTTCACCCACACGATCGGCGATACGTCGGATCCCGATCCCTGGTGGCAGGTGGCGCTGCCGGCCGAGTTCGAGATCTCGTCGGTCGTGCTCTACAACCGGACGAGTTGCTGCGGGCTGCGCCTTCGGGACATCACCGTCGTCGTTGAAGACGAGGATGGCACCGAGACCTATCGCTCGGAATTGCTGAATCCGGAGAACGTGCTCGCAAGCCCGCTGAGCATCGCCGTCGACATCGTCGCGGACGCCGGCGCCGCGGTCAAGGGCGCCACGGTGCGCGTCCATCGAACGGGCGACCCCGATCTCTCGGGAGGCGGGACGAGCGCCCACGACAGCTACGTGCTGTCGCTGGGCGAGGTCGAGGTGTTCGGCGTCGCGACGGATCTCGCCCCCGTCATCACGGCGCAGCCCGCCGGCGGGCGCGTCGAGGTCGGGCAGCCGTTCACGATGTCCGTGGCAGCCATCGGGACGGAGCCGCTGAGCTACCAGTGGCGCAAGGATGACGTCAACCTGCCCGGCAAGACCGAGAGCACGCTCGAGTTCGCCGCCGTCGCGGAGAGCGACAGCGGCATCTACCAGGCCGTCATCACCAACGCCGTCGGCGATACGGTCAGCGAGCCGGCGGAGCTCAGGGTCCTCCCGAAGAACATTGCCGTCTGGGGGCAGGCGTCGCAGTCGTCGGCGGCGTACGGCGGCGACCCGGGGCGGGCGAACGACGGCAACACCAATCAATCGTGGGGAGGCGGGTCCGTCACGCACACGAGCGAGATCCCCGCCGATCCGTCGCCGTGGTGGGAAGTCACGCTGGCAGGGACGAGCACGATCGACACGATCTCGCTGTGGAATCGATCGGACTGCTGCTACGATCGTCTCTCGAACTTCAAGGTCGCGGTCCTCGACGACGCGCGCGCCGAGGTGTACACCGAGGAGTTCTTCACCGACGGCCTCGGGTACGTCGATCCCGCCGTGCCCTTCGACATCGAGCTTCCCGCCGCCGCGGCGGGACGTTACGTGCGCGTCGAGCTTCTGGGGCCCAATGCGATCGGCCTGATGATCCTCAGCCTCGCCGAGGTGCAGGTCTTCGGCGACGGGCCGGAGCCGCCCGAGGATCCGAACGCGAACCTGGCGCGCGGCGGCACGGCGACACAGACAAGTCTTCTGGCCGCCTACACTCCGGATCTCGCGATCAACGGGACTGTCGCCGACTTCACGCACACGCTGAGCACCGATCTTGCGCCGATGTGGCAGCTCGACCTGGGCGCGATGGAGAGCATCGGCTCGATCGTCCTCTACAACCGCACGAGCTGCTGCGGGTCGCGCCTGCGCGACATCACGGTCTCGGTGTGGGACGCCGCGGGAACGACGGAGCTCTATCGATCCGAGCTTCTCAATCCCGAGAACGTGCTCGGCGCCTTCCCGAACGGCCCCGCCAGCCTGACCGTCGACCTGATCGAGGACACGGGCGCGACCGTCACGGGCCAAGTCATCCGCGTGGAACGGACTCCCGATCCCGATCTCTCGGGGACGGGCGGGCTGGGCAACCCCGATGAGGCGGCGGTCCTCTCGCTTGCCGAGGTGGAGGTCTACCGGCAGCTCACGTGCCCCGCGCAGGGCGATTCGCACTGCGCCGGCCTGACGTACGAGGGCCCCGTGCACGGCGAGCCCGGAAGCCCCGGCCTGTACTGGGTGCACGCGGCCGCGACGGACGATTCCGGCGACGTGCCGTACATCACGATCAGCGCCGACAACGGGGTGACCCCGCCCGTGACGTTCGGTCCGGCCCGCGTCTACGGCGCTCCGTTCCTGTTGACCATAGGAGACTGGACGCTGACCGTTCGCGCCGACGATTCGCTCGTGTGTCCCGACGAGGCGGCCAACGCGACATGCACCGTCACGCTGAGCTTGACGGCCGATCCCGACAACGTGGCGCCCGGCGGCACGGCGACGCAGTCCAGCGTCGTGAACAACGGCGTCGCATCCCGCGCCATCGACGGGGCGACCGACGGCGTGTTCAATCACGGCTCGGTGATCGACACCGACCCCGCGGATCCGTTGCCATGGTGGGAAGTCGATCTGGGCGCGGCGTTCGAGCTGGATCGCATCGTGCTCTGGAATCGCATCGACCTCTGCATCGGCTGCATGGAGCGGCTCTCGAACTTCAAGGTCGCGGTGCTCGATGCGAGCCGCGCGGAAGTCTTCGCGGAATCGTTTTTCACCGACGCCACGGGCTTCGTCGACACGACGGACGAGGGGTTCCCGATCGCGCTTCCGGCGGGCGCGTCCGGCCGGTTCGTCAGGGTGGAGATCCTCGGCCCGGGCACGTCCTTCGAGACGATCCTGAACCTGGCCGAGGTGCAGGTGTTCCGCGAAGGGGCGGCGCCGACGGACATCTTCGTCCTCATGGGCAACGTGAACACCGACGCGAAGGTGGACATCGCCGACGCGATCGCGCTGCTCGGGTACCTCTTCGGCGGCGGCGCGAAGCCCCCGCCCGTGTGCGCCAAGGCCGCCGATGCGAACGACGTCAACAAGCTGGACATCTCCGACGCGATCAAGATTCTCGGCTATCTCTTCAGCCAGCAGTCGATGCTCGCGCCCGACCACGGCACGATCACGGCGGCCACGAACACGTGCACGGGCTACGCCGCCGACGGCGTCGACGCCTTCGACGACAAGCCGTACTTCCCGGCGCAGGTCAGCGGGTTGCCTCCGTGCGCCACGCCGTGCCGGTGAGCGCGGGCTCCGGGGTGCGAACGAGCGCCGCGGAAGGACGCGTGCGCGCGTTCGCCTTGCTCGCCGCCTGTGCGTTCTGCGCGGGCGGCGAGGGCGTCCGTGCCTCCGAGGCCATCGAGCGGCAGGACCTCGCAGGCGGCCTCTGCCGCGAGAAGCTGACGTTCTCGGGGTGGGATCCGAGCGATCCCGTGCCGGCCATCGCCGTGTACCCGAGGGGCGGGCGCGGACTGCCGCTGGTCATCCTCTGCCACTGGTTCCAGGGCTGCAAGGAGGCCATGGAAGGGTGGGCGCGGGAACTGGCCGGGCGCGGGTTCTTCGCGCTCGCGATCGATCTTCACCTTCACGGCGAGCGGGCGGTCGCGGGCATCTTCGCGCGGCCCGATCTGCCGGCGCTCGGCGCCGAGTACAGCGTGTTCGTCCACCAGAGCGCGATCGCGCATTCCGCGCGCGATGTCCCCCTGATCATCGACGCGCTGGCGACCCGTCCGGAGATCGACTGCGCGCGCATCGGCGTTGCGGGCTTCTCGATGGGCGCGAGCCTGGCCATGGTCCTCGCCTGGCAGGAGCCCCGGGTGACGGCGGTGGCCGCGCTCGCCGGCGCCTGCGATTTCTGGTGGGACGTGACCAAGGAGCCGCCCGGACCGGCGCAGGCCGAGAAGCGCCGCGCGTACGGCGGCCGAGTCGCCCGCCTGGTCGACTCCATCGACCCCTGGACGCGCATGGACCGCATCGCGCCGCGGGCCGTCTTTCTGGCAAGCGGCACGCGCGACCATTTCATAGCGATCGAGTCGCCGCGGGCGTTCGCCCGCGCGTTGCGGCCCCGCTACGCGGCGTGCCCCGAGCGCTTCACATTCCTGGAGGAGGATGCGGGCCACGAGGCGACGGAGACCATGCGGGCGCAGGCGAACGCCTGGCTGGCGCGCTGGCTTCTTGCCGCGGAGGTTCCATCGGATGCGGTGTGCCTTCGCGCCGGGGCGCACGCCCAGGACATCACGCCCGCCGCGTTCCCCGTCATCATCTGCGGCGGTTTTCTGGAGGCCTCGGCCGACAAGGCCCACGATCGGCTCCACGCGCGCAGCCTCGTCCTCGAACGCGGATCGACGAGGATCGCCATCGCCATCGTCGACACGTGCGTCATGCCGCGCGAGCTCATCGACGAGGCCAAGGCGCTCGCGCACGCGGCAACCGGCATCTCGCCGGCGCGCATGCTCATCGCCGCGACGCACACGCACACGGCGCCGTCGGCCATGGCCTGCCTGGGAAGCGACCGCGACGAGCCGTACGCGCGGAAGCTGCCCGCGCTGATCGCGGCGGGCATCGAGGCCGCCGCCCGCAATCTCGTTCCCGCGCGCGCCGGCTGGATGACCGTCGATGCCCCCGAGCACACGCACTGCCGGCGCTGGATCCTGCGCCCGGATAAGATGCGCGCCGACCCGTTCGGCGCAGTCACGGTGCGCGCCACCATGCATCCGGGCTACCAGAACCCCGATTTCGTCGGCCCGGCGGGGCCGGTCGACCCCGCGCTTTCGATTCTCGCCGTCGCGCGGCTCGACGGCGCACCCCTCGCGGTCCTCGCCAACTATTCGATGCACTACTTCGGCTCGCAGGCCGTGTCCGCCGACTACTACGGCGCCTTCGCCGATGCGCTCGCGCGCCGCATCGGCGCCGGCGGCGCGGAGACGCCGCTCGTCGTCATGATGTCGCAGGGAACGAGCGGCGACCTTCACTGGATGGACTACGGCCGGCCCCAGCGCAATGTCGCGCGCGACGCCTACGCCGAGGAACTGGCCCGGATCGCCTTCGACGCCTACCGAATGATCCGGTACCGGACCGATGTCCCGCTCGACATGGTCGAAGAGACGATGACGCTCGCGCGGCGCGTCCCCGACGAGGCGCGCCTGGCGTGGGCGCGGCCGATCGCCGCGGCCGTGGCGGGACGAAAGCCCCGCGACCTTCCCGAGGTGTACGCGCGCGAGCAGCTCATGCTCGCCGCCGAGCCCTCGCGCGAGCTCAAGCTGCAGGCGCTCAGGATCGGCGACCTCGGCATCGCCGCCCTCCCGTGCGAGGTCTTCGGCATCACGGGCCTGCGCATCAAGGCGCAGAGCCCGTTCGAACGCACCATCGTCATGGCGCTCTCGAACGGCGAGGAAGGTTACATCCCGCCGCCCGCCCAGCACCGGCTCGGCGGCTACACGACCTGGCCCGCGCGCACGGCCGCGCTCGAGGTCGGGGCCGAGCCCGCGATCGTGGAGGCGACGCTCGGCCTGTTCGAGAAGCTCGCGGGAGCGCCGCGGCGCAGCCTCGCGGTACCCCGCGGCCGCTTCGCCGATGCGGTGCTCGCGGCGCGGCCGCGCGCATTCCTGCGCCTCGAGGAGTTCGAGGGTCCGAGAGCCGAGGACTGCTCCGGCAACGGCACGCACGGCGCGTTCGAAGGCGGCATCGCGTTCCACCTCGAGGGGGCGCCGGGAGCCGGCTCCATGGACGGCGCGCGCATCAACCGCGCGGTGCACCTTGCGGGCGGGCGCGTCATCGTGCCGTCGGACGCCCTCGGCGAGACCTTCAGCATCGTGCTGTGGTTCTGGAACGGCCTGCCCGCGACGGCGCGGCCGGTCACGGGGCACATTCTGTCGTTCGCGCGAGACGACGGCGCGGCTGCCGAACACGTCGGCATCGGGGGAACCGGCGGCACGGCCGGCCGGCTCTTCTTCGCGGGCGAGACGCCGCTCGCCGGGACGACGGAGATCGAGCTCGGAACCTGGCGCCACGTCGTCCTGGTTCGCGACAGACGGCGCATAGCCGTCCATCTCGACGGCCGGCCCGCGCCCGAGATCAGCGGCGAGTCCGCGCCGCCCGGCCGTCCCGTCCGCATCGCGGTGGGCGGCGATGGCGAGGCTTCGTTCGAGGGCAAGGTCGACGAGATCGCGCTCTTCGACCGCGCCCTCACGCCGCCGGAGATCGAGGCGCTGTACGACGCGGCGCGCTGACGGCGGCCGCGCGCGGCCGTCTCACGCCTTCTCGCTCACGTTCTCCCAGGCGATGCCGGTGCGCTTGAGCGCGTAGGCGACCTCGCGCAGGTAGTCGCCGTAGCACGTGACCGTGTGGAAACCCTGCATGCCCTCCAGCAGGCGGCGCCAATCGCCGTCGATGGCGACGTCCATCTGCGAGCGGCAGATGTCGTAGGCCGGCGAGTCCAGGACGGCGGCCCGGAACGCGAACCACTTCGTGCACGTCAGGTTGGGGATGATGTTCGTGAGCGCCTGGCCCTTCCGGTACTCGACCTTCGTCGCGGCGCCGTAGTCGGACTCGAAGTGGGTCGGGATCTCCGCGGGCTCGAAATCCTTCCCGTTCATGCGCCGCGGCGCGGCGCAATGGGCGAGCGTGATGATGCCGTGGTGCGGAAAGTGCGAATTGCTGACGAACGACGGCTTCCCCGAGATCCACCTGAGGAGCACCCCGGGCGGCGTGTGCGTGTAATCGGTGTGGCAGAACGCGGTGTAGCCCTCGTCGTTGAGCAGGCTGAGCGCGAGGCAGGGCGGCGTGTCGAGAAGCCCGATGAGCGAGCCCATGCAGTTGGCCACCCCCAGGTTCATCGCGCCCGCCGCACGCATGAGCTCCTTCAGGACGTGCACCGCGAGGAACGTGTTGACGACGAACTTTCGCTCCGTCTTGAGCGTCACGCCGGGCTGCGCCAGGAGCTCCGCCGCCTGCGCCTCGGCCTTCTGCATCACGGTCCCGTCGCCGCGCGCCGCCGCGAGCGCGGCGACGAGCTCCGCGTCCGCGACCGGGGCGATCGTGTAGCCCCACACGTCCTTCACGTGCGCCGGCCCCAGCCGCTGGCCGGGCTCGCTGTAGGCGGCGAGCCCGCCGACGGCGAGCGATGTCGTGCCGCGCGCGTTCTTGAGGCCGTAGAGGGCGCGCAGGCGCCAGAGCACATCGTCGTACTCGTCGACGACGATGTCGCCGGCGTCCATGTGCTCTTCCTTGATCGTGTCCTCGTTCTTCCTGAGGAAACGCCAGTGGGCGATCTCGTACCAGAGGTAGAAGGGACCGGAGCGATGGCGCAGGAACCAGATGTTCGGCTTCCCCGATGCGGCGAGCCGCTCGAGCCAGTGCTGCGCGCCGCCCGAGGCGAAGACGAGCAGCGCGTCGCACTCGCTGCGGGCGCCCGCCTCGGCCTCGGCATCGTTTCCCACCATCGCGAGCGGCAGCACCTCGACCGGAAACTCGGCGCGGCCGCACAGCGCCGCGAGCTCGCCCGTGATCCGGCGCGCCTCGGCGGCGACATCCTCCTGGGTCTTGAGGCCGCCGTAAGGACGCCAGCTCGTGCGCTCGTGCCGCACGGGAATCTGGTAGACGAGCAGCGGCAGCACCCTCAGAGGCGCCCCGTGCGGAAAGCCTCCCGTGCTCGGCTTCGACGTCGCCGGCGCCTCCGCGGCAATGCTCGTCAGCGCCGCCGCCGCGCCGCCCACGCCGCCCAGGAATCCGCGGCGGCTGAGGTTTCCGGACGCCGTCACGTTGCGCGTGCGCATGGCTGCTCCTGATCGTTGCACCACGGAGAAGACAGAGGACACAGAGAAGGAACGGTGAGACATTCGATGCTTCTCTGTGCCATCGGTGACTCCGTGGTGATTTCTCCGTCTCACCCACGGTTACGCATGGCGGTTCACCCGGAACCGATGAGAAACCGTGTACCGTCACACAAAGTGTAACGCAGCGCTCAGATCCTCGTCGAGGGGGCAGAAGCGGGGGCCGCGGGCGCCGGAGGAGGAGGCGGAGGAGGAGGAGGCGGCGGCGGCACGATCACATTCTCCATCTGCCGGCTCGTGAGCGTATGGGCCTCCTTGTCGTACACGGTCCAGCTTGCGTAATCGAGCCCCACATCGATGTCGCGCACGAAGGCGGCAAGCTTGCTCAGAACTGCGCCCAGCTTGAGCACGGGGCGCGTCTCGCGGGTCCTGGGCGCAAGCGATGCACCGAACCCTGCAACGCCGAGCAGATTCGCGATTCCCGAAAGCGAGTGCTCCGTGTTCCAGTACGAAAGCTCGGCCACGTGCCCCTCGGGCACATCGAGCGCGGCAAACCGGGGATTGTCCGCCATGCTGGGCGCCTCGCCCTTGAACGTCGCGGCAACGCGCGCGACGGCATCCTTCGAGCACGCGACTACGAACGTCGAGCCGACGACCCCCACGACCGGCCGCATGAAGGGCAGCGCGGCGATTCTGATCTCCTTGAGCCCTTCGTAGCCCTCGAGCGCCGTGAGATCGACCGGCTGGCCGCGTTCCCTCAGGAATCCGCACGCGCGCTCGAGAACCCGGTCGACGAAGGCGCGCGCCTTCTCCTCCTGGCGAACCCGGAGAAACGCCACCATGGCGGAGCCCGATGCGCCCCTCGGCAGGCAGATCCAGCCGCCGCCGCCTTCGATCCAGGACAGGACATCCTCGCGCAGATTGCAGCCGGCGCGCTCCTGGAGCGCCCCCCATTCCGCGAGCGCCTGCTCGCCATCGGGCCCCATGTCGCGTACGAGTGCGACAATGGGGTCGTATATCTTCAGCGGGTCGAGGCCGTTCGTCATCCAGAATGCGCTCGCGTCCGCCGGAACGATGCGCGCGTACCCCGTGAGAGGCTGCTGCTCCGCAATGAGGCGCTCGATGAACCCCGGCCCGTCCCGCTGCGCCAGCGTGACGCAGGTATCGACGAACATGCGGTCGCCCTTCGTGTACTCGACGGACGCGATGGTCCTGAGCAGCGCCGCCTCCTCCATCACCGTGTTCACGGCGGCAAGGAGGCGCGCGGCCTGCGGATTGTTCCCGGCCTGCATCCCGGCCAAGGACACGAATCCCTGAACCGTGCGAATGTAGCCCTCGAAGTCGAAGAACACCTGGCTGTCCATGGCGGGGACGAGCTTCGCGAAGGCCTCCTTGAACCTGGGCGCGCACACGATAGAGCCCGCCGGATCCTGCGCGTCCATGAGGTCGAAGACGCGGCTCAGAAGCACGGGCGACGTCGTCACGATGACCGTGTCGGCGCGCGCGGCCAGCGACAGGCCTACCGGCGCGCCGCCGATCTGGAGCGCGGCCGTCTCCGCCCCGCGCTGCGCGGACGAGGAGACCGACAGCATGTGGGGCGCGAACTCGGCGACGCCCGCAAGCAGCGTCTTGAGCTCGCCGAAGCGCTCGCCGCCCGTGCCCGGCGCGACCTTGCACACGAGCAGATACTCGGGAATGGGCACGACGATCTTGAAGGCGAGGGCCGCCTCGCGCTCGAAGAGCGCGTTCCAGTTCGGCGCGCTCAGAATTCCGAGAACGCGCGCGACGACGGCCCGGGCCTGCTCTCGCCCCTCTCTCGAACTGTCGGTCGTGGCCAGGTCGACCACGTCATCGACGATTCCCGCTGCCCACAGCTTCTGGAAGGCATCGGCATACACGCGCACGAGCCGGGCGCGCTCCGGGGTCGTTCTCCCCCCCGCGTAAAAGTGCACGTCCGCGGGAACGTAGTTGCCGACCGTGACGAACTCGGCGGGGCTGCCGGCCGCGGCCGCAAGCCCCCACACCGCGACACAGAACGAGACGAGCTTTCTACGCATGGCATTCGATCCTTTCTCGTTGTTCCAGATCGACTTTCCGCCGGGAAACGTATGTCTCTATTGTCGCCGACGCATCGCGTCGCAGTCAACGTCGATCCTGCGTTCGGGGCACGTGCGGAAGACCACGGCCGCGGCGGCCTGCACGCGTCCTCTCCGAGGATGTCGTGCATGAACGCCGTCATTTCGTGAAAACGGGAGGCCGCGCGCCGCGTTCGCGTCACGGGCGGCGGCGCCGCGCTCACGGCGTCACGACCACCCGGAAGCCCACGTTGTAGACCTTCTGGTACGCGGGCCCTTACACGACTACCATTCTTCGGCGGGCGGCCCGCGGCGTTCGACCTTCCTCGCCGCCCGGCGGCGCTTTGCCTCCGCATGCCGTCGCCGCGAGGCGGTCGTGGGCCTGGTCGGATGGCGGAGCTTCGGGCGTACGGCGGCCTGCCTGAGCATCTCGGCCAGACGTTCGAGCGCGTCGGCGCGGTTCTGCTCCTGCGAGCGGAACCGCTGCGCCGTGATCACCACGACGCCGCCGCGCGTCACGCGGCGGCCGCCGAGCCTGAGGAGCCGTTCGCGCACGTCGTCGGGAAGCGAGCGCGAGGCGCGCGCGTCGAACCTGAGCTTCACCGCCGTGGCGACCTTGTTGACGTTCTGCCCTCCGGGCCCCCCCGACCGCACGAACTCGAAAGCGATCTCCTGCTCGTCGATGGCGAGCGTGTCCGTGATTCTCAGCATGCGCGCGCCGGCCTTTCGCGCCTCGCGCGCACCATCGCCCGCGACCCGGGCGGGGCGTGACCGCTCACGGTGTATCTCGAACACGCTGTTCTTTCCGATTCACCACGGAGAAAACAGAGGACGCAGAGGACGGAACGTGAGACGATGCGCGACTCGGTGTCCACTGCGGTGCTCTCTCTGTATTCGTCTCCGTGCCCTCCGCGGCTCTGTGGTTCTTTCCTCTCTTTGTCGTCCATCTCTGACAAGACGCCTGTGCACCCAGACGGAAAGGGAGAGAACCGCCGTGAACGGTTACAGCGAGGCGATTGCATGGAAGAGCGCCTCACGCACGGGGATCGACCACGCGCCCGCCGAAGAGGACGGCGCCCGTCGGAATGTCCCGAATGAAGAAGAGGAACGGCCGGTCGATCGTCACCGGCTCGGGCACGGACACGATGCCGACGATGACGGCCGTCGCCGCCGCGGCCTCGGTGCCCGCCTCGTTCACGGCGACATAGGCCTTGTGAAGGACGTCCGTCACGTAGAGCTCTCGCGTGCCGTCGATCCCGGACAGATCCGCCGCGTACGGCGTGAACGCATCGCGCATGCCGAGCGCGCGGAGCGCCGCCACGAGCGCGAAGCTCGTCTCGAACCGGAACTTCGGCATGGTGAGAAGGATGTGCGCGGGCTGCATGCCCCGGATGACCGCCCCGAGCTTCGCCGCGTCGAGCGCCGCCTCGAACTCGCCGAACCGCCCCGCGTCGGGAACCACGACGACCATGGAGAGCTCCTCGCCGTCGTAGGGCAGTTCGACCGCGCAGAAGCCGTCACCCGCCGTGTAGCCGAACGATCCGTCCTGCATCATGAGCGGCACGGTCGCGGTACCGCCGTCGAGGAGCGTGAAATCGCCGTCGTGAGTCAGCTTCTCCGGAAACGGCGCGAGCCAGGCCGCGTTGAAGTAGATGGCGTTCGTGAGGACAAGTCGCGTCGAATCGGTGATCGCGCCCGGCGGCACGAGATCCTCGATCTTGCCCTCGGTCTCGGCGCTCACCCAATCGTTGATCGCGAGCCGGGAGGGCTCGGGCGCGTGCATGAAATCGACGAGCCGCATGCCGGCATCGTAGCTCTCGGCCAGGGCATCGAGGTACGCGTCGAGGAACGAGTACCCGGTCTGGCCCCAGATCGAGTTGGCGATGTTCAGCCGGAAGCCCTCGCCGTCCACGCCCTGGGCTCCCTCCCCGCGGCTCTCGAGCGCAATGCCGAGCGCGTTGAAGGCGGGGTGCAGGCGCTCCTGCGGCAGCGTGAAATGCATCGCCTGGGCCATCTCCTCCTCGGTGACGCCGCGGGCGCCCGCGTGCAGCATCGCGAGCGCGACCGAGACGCTGTACGGCGAGAAGAAGAGGTTCCCTTCCTCCGCGCGCACTGTGCGATAGAAGCCGCACGCGAAGGCCGTGGTGCCGGCGACGAGCTCGGCCAGATCCTCGGGAGCGACGTCGGGATCTTGATCGTAGAGCTTCGTCGACCGCAGCTCCTCGATCACCCCCGAGCCGCAGCCCTGGAAGCTCTCGCACCCGAGTCCATCGTCCGTCGTGTCGAGGCCGCAGGCGGCGAACGGCGCAGGGGGCGCCGCCTGCTGCGCGAAGAGATATCCCAGCCCGTAGATCGCATCGCCCACATCGACGAAGCCCGAGTCGTTCATGTCGGCCGCATCGAGGCATCTCCCGGCCGCGGGCGCGCCGCCGAAGAGGTGCATGAGCACCGCCACGGCATCGCTGAGGTCGATCTTCCCGCTCTGGTTGACATCGCCGCGCACGAAGGTCGCCGCGGCGCC
>JBFZCA010000429.1:0-4347 GCA_041308205.1 Planctomycetota bacterium
TTTCCCCGAACGACAAGGGCGCGGGAATCAAGCACGCGGCGCTGGCGAAGCTCCTCCAGGCCATGCGCGCCGAGTCCGGCTTCAGGTACAAGAAGGCAGACGCGCCCCCGCCCGCAAAGAAGCCACCGGAGGGAGGCGCTCCCGCGCCGGGATGATCGACCGGCCCGCACGTTCGGGAACCGTTTTCGGTCATGCGCGAGTCGGAGGCCTCAGCATCGACGCCACGCCGGCCGCGACGAGGCACGCGATCCCCGCGGGCACGAAGGCCCACATCCACGCCTTCGCGTCCCCCATGACGCCGCCGAGGATCGGGCCGACCACGCCGCCGACGCCGTAGGCCATGAAGACCCAGGGGTAGTTCACGCCCACGTTCTTGTTGCCGAAGTAGTCCGCCGTGGCGGCGGGGAAGAGCGCGAAGTTGCCGCCGAAGTTGAACCCGATCACCGCCGCGCCGAGATACAGGCCCCATTCCTTCCCGCCGATGAAGTAGAACGCGATCATCATGAGGCCCTGGAGGAGGCACATCGCCGCGATCGACGCCTTGCGGCCGATCCAGTCCGAGACCTTGCCCCAGACGATGCGGCCGAGCCCGTTCAAGAGGGCGAAGAAGAGTCCCATCGCCGTGCCGGCGATCGTGTTGGCTTCCGCCGCGGTGAGTCCGCCGGACGTGAGGGCATCCTTGCCGAAGAGCTGGATCACGCCGATCACCATCAGCCCCGCCGTGGAGCCCACGAGGAAGCACGTGAAGAGCCCCCAGAACTGCGCCGTGGCCGCCATCTCGCGCTCGGTGAAATCGACTGCCCCCGTGCTCGCCGCGGCGGCGCCCGAGGGCGGCGTCCAGCCGGCGGGCTTCCAGCCGTCCGGCGGGTTGACCAGGAACTTCGCCCCGACTGCAACGAGGGCCGCGAAAAGGACTCCGTAGAGGATGAACACGTCGCTCACGGTCCACTGCATCGCGTACAGTCCGCCCCAGCCCGGCGTCAAGTCCAGGGGGCCGAACTTGAACCCGCTCGTGAGCTTGATCCAGATCAGCGCGCCGAAGCCGAACCCGGCCACCGCAAGACCGGTGATGAGCCCCTTCTTGTCCGGGAACCATTTGACGAGGGCCGCGATCGGGCACACGTACCCCAGGCCGATGCCCGCCCCGCCGAGGAGGCCGACGCCGATGAGAATGCCCCAGAAGCTCGTCCCGCTCAACCCGGCCACGACGTACCCGAGCCCGAGCACGACGCCGCCGGCGAGGGCGACGCGGCGCGGCCCCGCCTTCTTCTGCCAGCGGCCGGCAACGAGCGCCATGACCACGGCGAAGCTCACGAGCCCGAGCGAGAAGATGATCTGGGTCTCGGTCTTGGTGAATCCGAAGGGCTCCGCCGTCAGCTTGCCCGTGAAGGCGGACCATGCGTAGATGGCGCCCAGGCAGAGCTGGATCAGGATCCCCCCGAAAACGACAAGCCAACGATTCATCACCTTGTGCTCAGCCATTCGTTCCTCCATGAGGGAGCTGCGGGTACGAGGCATATCACGGCACCGTCCGTGCCGACCCCGCGCGCGGGATCGAAAAAACGTCCCGGGATTATATGACAGGCGCTTCGGATTGCATAGAGGCGGCGGCTTGCATAGACACGCGCCCGGATCTTGATCCACAGCCTGCCGCGGGATTAGAATGCCGTCATGCGGCGGCCCGGGAGCACGGCCGCTCCCCTACGCTCGATACGCCTGCCCGCGCGCGCGTCGCTCGCGGTGTCGAGGGCGCGGCTCGCCGGAAAGGAGGTGCCATGAGATCACCGGCGGCATGTCGTATCGCACTGTTCGCGTGCGCGTGGTGCATGCACGCGTTCGCGGGCGAGGCCGAGGCGGTCGGCCCGGAGAAGATCGCCCAGGCGATCGAGAATATGCGGAACATCTCCATGGACGCGCTGTCCGACGACGAGAAAGAGAAGAAAAGCACCGAGCTCCAGGAGGCATGGAAGACGCTGCAGGCCGCGGGCGCGCGCGGTATGACCGCGCTCAAGGCCGAGGTGCGCGCCGTCGACGAGGCCGGAGAGAAGGACCACTTCTTCAAGCTCGGGGCCGCCGCGCTCATGGCGCAGATCGCGAAGCTCGACGAGGCGCAGGCAATCGCGGACATATGGAACGGCACCCCCGTGCACGAGCAATACAACTACGTGTTCTACACCGCGTTCGACGCCGCACGAACGCAAGACATGCGCGCCCTGCCCATGCTGCAGGCGCTGCTCAAGGACGACAAGGGCACCGTGTTTCTCTCGGCGCATGCCCTCGAGCTCAAGTGGCCTCAGACCGTCTCGTGGGTCTGGTCGGCCTTCGGGCCGAAGGGGCTGCCCGCCTTGAAGCGCACGCTGGCCGAATCCAAGGATCCGGTCGAGCACGAGATCGCGCTCTGCGTGATCTCGGACTTCCTCGACTCGTCCGCGCTGCCCGACATCCGCAAGATCGCCAGGTCCGGTGCGGGGCCCGTCCGCCTCCGCGCCATCAAGGCCCTGGGGTCGTTCGGACATCCCGCGGACTTCCAGCTTCTCGCCGACGGCCTCAAGAGCAAGGACCCAGAGGTCCTCCATGCCTGCGAGTACGCGCTTTACGAGTACGGCGATCTCCGGGCGGCGCCATCGATCATCCCGCTGCTCGCGCATCGCGAGGAGAAGGTCTGGCACGAAGCCCTGGCCGCGCTCGTCCGCCTTCTGTCGCCGGAAGGGCTCGCCGCGATCGAACGGCAGGCCCGCGACGTCAAGGACGAGAAGCGGCAGGCGGACTTCGCGCGTACCCTCGATCACGTGTTCAAGGACATCCTGAAGACCGAGCGATCCGTCTGGAACCGGAAGACCGCCGAGGAGCGGCGCACGGCGATCCGCGCGACCCGCGCCGAGGGGCGGGCCGCCTTCGCCGCGCCGCGCGCCGGCGACAAGAAGCTCTCGCGCGAGGATTTCAAGGCCGCTATCGCGGAGTACCAGCAGAACCACGGATTGACATGCGGCACGTACAAGTGGGTCGAGCCGCGCCACATCATCGCGATCGCGGCGCCGGGCGACATCGCGGACCTGCAGGAGGTGCGCGCCAAGCTCTTCTTCCGTCTCTCCGACGAGTGCCTCTACGAAGTGCGCGACCTGGACAGGGTGATCAGGTGGCTCGTGCGCGCGCAGTACCGGGCGGATCCCTGGGAAACGGAGAAGGTCGCCCCCGGCGGCGCGAGGCGATAGCCCCCCCGCACTCGAAAGGAAGCCCTCCGCCGGACGGGCGGCATCATCCCCGAGGCCGCGGCGCGATATGGTACCATCACCTGCGCGGCCGTCCCGCGACCGGCCGCGGACCGCTTCCGTTCCCGGAGACGACATGAGCCTCGATCCTCCCGCATCGCTTGCCGCGTTGCCGCCCGACCGGCGCCGCGCCGAGATCCTCGCCTGGCTGCGGGAGACCGATGCGGAACGCCTCGCCGCGCTCTTCGATGCGGCCGACCGCGTGCGCCGCGCGCACGTGGGCGACGCCGTGCACCTCCGCGGCCTCATCGAGATCTCGAACATCTGCCGCTGCGACTGCCTGTACTGCGGGCTTCGCGCCGGCAACGCGGCGCTCCCGCGCTATCGCATGACGCGCGACGAGATTCTCGAATGCGCCGCCGCGGCAGTCGCGTACGGCTACGGCACGGTCGTCCTCCAGGCCGGCGAGTCCGATGCCTTCGGCGTCGAGGACATAGCCGCGCTCGTGCGCGAGATCAAGGCGGCGACGCCGCTCGCCGTGACGCTGGGCCTCGGAGAACGGCCGCGCGAGGACTGGGCCGCGTGGAAGGCGGCCGGCGCCGACCGCTACCTCCTCAGGCACGAGACGAGCGACGCGGCGCTCCTGCGCCGCCTGCGTCCCGCGCACCTTTATCCGTCGCGCATCGACGCGCTGCGCGTCCTGCAGTCCCTCGGGTTCGAGACCGGCTCGGGCATCATGGTCGGACTGCCCGGCCAGAATTACGCATCGGTCGCCGGCGACATCATGCTCTTCGCCGACCTAAATCTCGACATGATCGGCATCGGCCCGTACATCCCCCACCCCGCAACGCCGCTGGCCGGCGCTGCATCGACGCTCGGCGCCGAACAGGCGCCCGCAACGGAGTCGATGACGCTCAAGGCCGTGGCCCTCGCGCGGCTCGCCTGCCCGTGCGCCAACATTCCGGCGACGACCGCCCTGGCGACGATCAACCGCGCCGGCGGCCGCGAATCCGCGCTCCTTGCCGGCGCGAACGTCGTCATGCCGAACCTGACGCCGGCCCGCTACCGGCGGCTCTACGAGATCTACCCGGAGAAGGCCTGCCTCGACGAATCGTCCGCGCAGTGCGACGAGTGCATC
>JBFZCA010000430.1:0-9691 GCA_041308205.1 Planctomycetota bacterium
TCCCAGCATCGCCACGCAGTCCCCCAGCAGCGCGCGCGCCCAGATGCCGGCGGGCGGCGGCACGTCGGGCGGCGGCGATGCGAGATCCTCCCATATTATGTAGATCGGCAGATCCCCGCGTGCCGTGCGCAGGCGTTCGACGGCCCCCGGGTCCTCCCGCAGCAGCTCGCCGGCGATGATCGCCGCCGCCGCGTGCGCGAGGGCGGTCTCCGGCCACGAAGCCCGCGCCGCCGCAATCACGCGAAAACCCTTCTCGCGCAGCGCGCGCGCGAGGACCTGCTGATCGTTGACGAAGGGCGAGATCGCCAGCACCGCCGGCGCCGGGGCCGCGAGGCCCTCGGTGAGCGCCGCGAGCTCTTCCGCGCTCAACAGCCTGTGCGGCCGCCCCTCATCGTCCATACGATCTCCGATTATATGCGCCCGCATCGGGCCGGCGCGAGCCCCCGGCGCGGTTCACAGGCGCCGCAGCACCGCGCCCCGCGATGCGCTCGTCGCGAACGCCGCGTACCGCCTGAGCCACGGGCTCGCGGTCCGCGGGGAGGGCGGCGTCCACTGCCGCTTGCGCGCGGCGAGCTCGCGTTCGCCCAGCGTGACATCGAGCCTGCCCCCGGGAATGTCCAACGCCACCACATCGCCTGTCCTGAGCAGGCCGATCGGCCCGCCCTCGGCCGCCTCCGGCGAGATGTGCCCGATGCACGCGCCCGCCGTGCCGCCGCTGAACCGGCCGTCGGTGATCAGCGCGCACTTGTCGCCCAGATTCATGCCCTTGATGTACGAGGTCGGCGACAGCATCTCCTGCATGCCCGGCCCGCCCTTGGGCCCCTCGTACCTGATCACGACCACATCGCCCGGCTTCACCTTGCCGGCGAGGATGCCCTCGCAGGCATCCTCCTGGCTCTCGAAGATCACGGCGGGCCCCGCGTGGACCAGCATGGCCGGGTCGACGCCGGCCGTCTTCACGACCGCGCCCTCGGGCGCGAGATTGCCGTACAGCACCGCGAGCCAGCCCGTCGCCGAATACGCGTTCTCGATCGGGCGAATGCACTCCGGATCGGCGATGCGCGCCGGCGCAACGGCTTCCCCGAGGCTCACGCCGCCCGCGGTCGGCGCGTCCGTGCGCATCACGCCGCCGAGGCGCGCGAGCTCCTTCAGGATCGCCGACATGCCGCCCGCAGCGCCCACGTCGTCCATGTGGTACGAGCTCGACGGCGACACCTTGCAGAGGGTCGGCACCCGCGCCGCAAGCTCGCCGATGCGCCGCAGCTCGTACCCGAGCCCGGCCTCCCCCGCGATGGCCAGGAGGTGCAGGATGGTGTTGGTCGATCCGCCCATGGCAATGTCCAGCGCGAAGGCGTTGTCGAAGCTCGCCTCGGTGAGGAACGTCCGGAAACGCACGTCGGCCCGCACGAGCTCCACGATGCGCCTCCCCGCCCGGACATACAGGGCGTCCCGCGCCGGGTCGGCGGCAAGCACGGTTCCGTTGCCGGGGAACGCGACCCCCAGGGCCTCCATGATGCAGTTCATGGAGTTCGCGGTGAAAAGCCCGCTGCACGAGCCGCAGGTCGGGCAGCCCGACCGCTCCAGGTTCTCGAGCTCGCCGGCGTCCATCGCGCCGATCGCGTGCCTGCCGATGCCCTGGAAGATGCTGATGAGATCGCAGGCCCCGCCGTCGGGAAGTCGGCCCGTGGCCATCGGCCCGCCGCTCACGAACACGGCCGGAATGTCGACCCGCGCGGCCGCCATGAGCATCCCGGGAATGATCTTGTCGCAGTTCGGGATGCACACCATGCCGTCGAACCGGTGGGCCTCGACCATCGTTTCGACGCAATCGGCGATGAGCTCGCGCGACGGCAGCGAGTACTTCATGCCCGCGTGGCCCATCGCGATGCCGTCGCACACCGCGATCGTGTTGAACTCGAAGGGCACGCCGCCCGCCTCGCGCACCGCCTGCTTCACGACCTGGCCCACGCGCGCGAGGTGCACGTGCCCCGGCACGATGTCGGCATACGAGTTGGCGATGCCGATGAGCGGCTTGCCGAAATCGGCGTCCGTGAGACCCGTCGCGCGCAGCAGCCCGCGGTGCGGCGAGCGCTCGACGCCCTGCGTCACCATGTCCGAACGCATGCATACCTCCTCTGCGTACGGGCGCCGCCGCGCGGGCACGCCGCACAGAGCCTTTTCAACCGGCGCTCGAAAACTCTATAATGAGCCCCGTGCGGCATTTGATCAATACGCGGAGCCGCCGTCCGGCCCCGCGTGCGGCTCTCGGCTCGCAGAGGAGAAGACCTCGTGAAGAAGTTCGACATCGCGATCATCGGCGCCGGCCCCGGCGGATACGTCGCGGCCATCCGCGCGGCCCAGCTCGGCATGAAGACGGCGCTCATCGAGAAGAGCCCGGCCCCGGGAGGCACCTGCCTGCACTGGGGCTGCATCCCCACCAAGGCGCTTCTGCACGCGGCGACGCTCCTCGGAAGGCTCGCACACGCCGCCGAGGAGGGGCTCGCCGTCGGCAAGGCGTCGGTCGACCTCGCCGCCCTCATGAAGCGCAAGGAGACCGTCGTCCGGCGCCTGGCCGGCGGCGTCGCCGGCCTCCTCAAGAAGAACGGGGTCGCGTACTTCAACGGGAGAGGCGCGCTCGTCGGCGCGGGCTGCGTGCAGGTCGCGGGGACCGCCGGCACTGAAGAGCTGGCCGCCGAACGCATCGTGATCGCCACCGGCTCGGTTCCGTCCGCGCTGCCGCACGTTCCCTTCGACGGCACGGCGATCGTCAGCAGCAACGAGGCCATCGCCTTCGACACGGTGCCCGAGCGGCTGCTCGTCGTCGGCGCGGGCGCGGTCGGTCTGGAGCTGGGACTGGTCTGGTCGCGCTTCGGAAGCCGGGTGACGGTCGTCGAGCTGATGCCGCACATCCTCCCCGGCGGCGATGAGGAGCTGTCCGTCGAGCTTGCGAAGGCGCTCGCCCAGCAGGGCATGCGGATTCTCACGGAGACCACGCTCGCCGAGGCCGCCGCCGGACCCGGCGGCGTCGCCGTCACGCTCAAGCCCGCATCCGGGAACCCGATCGAGGAGACGTTCACCAGGGTGCTCGTGGCGGTCGGGCGCCGCGCCTTCCTGCAGGACGCGGGTCTCGACAAGGCCGGCATCGTCGTCGAACGGGGACGAATCCCCGTCGACCCCTGGGGCCGCACCAACGTG
Source organism: Planctomycetota bacterium (assembly GCA_041308205.1). GTDB lineage: Bacteria > Planctomycetota > UBA8108 > UBA8890 > UBA8898 > UBA8898. The sequence goes on from JBFZCA010000430.1 coordinate 3,196, forward strand.
CCCGGCATCTTCGCCATCGGCGATGTGACTCCGGGGCCGCAGCTCGCGCACCGGGCATCCGCCCAGGGCATCGCGGCCGTCGAGACCGCCGCGGGGCGCACCGTCGCGCCCGTCAATGCGGGCGCCGTGCCCGCCTGCACGTACACGGAGCCGGAAGCCGCCTCGGTCGGCCTCACCGAGAAGGAGGCCGCGCACCGCGGCATCGACATCACGGTCGCCCGCTTCCCGTTCATGGCGAGCGGCAAGGCAATGATCGAACACGCGCACACCGGTTGGGTGAAGATCGTCGCCGACCGCACGCACGGCCAGGTGCTCGGCGTGCACATCATCGGGCCGCACGCGACCGAGCTCATCGCGGAAGCGACGCTGGCGGTGCAGCTCGAATGTACCTGCGAGGAGCTCGCGCGCACCGTCCACGCGCATCCGACGCTCTCGGAGGCCGTCGCGGAGGCGGCGCATGCGGGGCTGGGCGCGGCGATTCATTTCTGAGCGCGGGCGGCGCCGGAGGCCGGAGAAGGGCGCCCTACAGCCTACCTTGACACCCTCCCCCGCATCGCTACAATAAAGATTCTTGCCCGCCCGGCGCCGCGCGCCGAGACGCGGCGGGTATCCCGCGCCCAGGTGGCGGAACTGGCAGACGCGCAAGGTTGAGGGCCTTGTACCCGTAAGGGCGTGGGGGTTCGAATCCCCCCCTGGGCACCAACAGCAAAGGCCGGTCGCAGCGACCGGCCTTGTCGTTTTCCGGGCAGATGCGGCTTTACCTCGGGGTCGGCGGCACGTAGATGATGGCGCTCGGGCTCACGGGCACGTCGCCCCACGAGATCACGCCCTCCCCGCCGCCCGCAAAGAGCACGCGGTCGTCAACGTCGCTCAGGCTGCCGTTCATGCCGGGGATCAGGTTCACGGTATGCCATGCGCGGCCCTTCTCCATGAAGCGCACGGTGATATCGTCGGCGCTGTTGGTGTTGGGCGGCACGAGCTGGTATCCCTCGAATCCGTCGCCGGGAACGAAGCCATCGGTGATGACCCACGCGCCGTCGACGCCCGTCGGATTCGGATGCTTGCCCGGGTCGCCCGGCACGGGCAGCGCGACGTCGTTCTTTATGTGCCAGTACTTGCGCATCGTCGTCAGATCGTAGGGCGCGACCTGCGGATCGAAGAAACCGTTGAGCACGTTGAAATTCGGATCGAAGTACTCGCCCGAGGCATACGGCGCGCCGTCGTAGATCTGAACCTGCCCGCCCAAGACCCTGTAGAAGTGACCGCCCGCGCCCGTGAACACCATCCCCAGGACCTGCGGTCCGTAGAGCGTGTACACGCTGCGCAGCACCTTGACGGTCTGCGTGTGGACGCGGTTGATCGGCGCCCTGCCCACATAGCCCGGGTTTGCAAGGAGCTCGGTCGCGAAGTACTTGCCGATTCTGATCTCCTCGACGGGCCAGAAGGCCGGGGGCATTGTCAGGTAGAACCTGACGCCCATCCAGAGCTGCCCGTCTCCGTTGAGCACGTAATCGTTGACCGTCCCGCCCAGCGTGTCGGCAATGACCGTGTCCGCCGTCTCGCCCGCCGGAGGCTCTATCTTCATGAGCATGATGCCGCCGCCGGTTCCGAAACCGGAGAAGGTCGCCACGAACCCCTCGGAAAGCTCCTGGCCCCACGTCGGCAGCGTATCGTCGCTTCCGCCGCACACCAGGAACGTGTTCGAGAGCCCGCGATACCCGTCGTACGCGCGGTCGCTGTGCCAGCCGAGATTGTCGGCATTGACGCCGTGGGCGCGCGGCCACTCCAGGAAGATTCCCGGCGCGATGAAGCACGCCTTGCTGGCCGCGTCGTAGATGTCGAGCGTCTTCTTCAGGCTGCTCTGCCCCACCTGCATGCGCCGCATCTTCGTCGTCGGCGCGTTGATCGGGCTCAGCGTCTCGATGCCGCCCGCGCACACGAAGCTGTCGCCCGCGTTGCCGAGCGTGTTATCCTCGCCCGCGATGCGCACGGTCACGTGCAGGGACCGGCCGTAGTTGCCGGGCAGCTTCACGGCGATGCCGTTGATATCCACCAGCGTCAGGAAGTCCCCGTGGCCGTCATCGCTCGGCAGGCTGGAGTCGAAGACCTCGATGCTGTTCGTGCTCGGGAACGTGTTGATCTCCTGGAGGAAGCGCGGATCGCTCGGCGGGTAGTCGGGATTGACGACCGTCATCTCCACGCCCACCTGGCCGCCGAAGACTATGATCTCGCCCTCGGTCACGCCGTACGCGCTGTGATGAAAGCGCGGGATCTTCAGCGACGCGGACAGGACGGTGAACCTCCGCGTTTGCCGGTCGAAGAGCTCGGGGTGCTCGTACGCCTCCCCGAGAACTGCATCCGGCGCGCCGGCGATGATCAACACGTTGCCTTCGGACACGCGCGTCGCGGTATGGAAGATGCGGCCGCCGTCCTGAAGGCGTATGTCCTCGCCCTCGAAATCGGTGGTGAGCCAGCCGCCGCTCAGGCTCGGCGGCTGGGGCTCGATCACGAGCTTCTGGTCGAAGATCTCGCAGCTGTCGAGGGAAGTCAGCGTCCGCTCATCGGATCCGGCGACCACGATCACCGTTCCATCGTCGAGCGTCATGCCCACGTGCTCGTAGCGCGGCAGGGACATCTCCGTGGTGCGGTAGAAAGACCCGCCCGGCAGCTCGTCGACACGATTGCGGTTGCCGGCAAACCCCCCGTCGCACCCCGGCAGCACCGCGATCCCGAACCAAGCGAGGACCGCGCCGGAGAACAATACGCACTTTCCATTTCCTCTTTGCTTGCTTCGCCGCATGCCTAGCTCCTCTTGTAGAAAGCCTTCCTCAAGCAGCGGAGCCGGACTCCGCGCTCTCACTAGGCTAGGCCACAGTACCACGAATGAGATCTATTATAGCCGCCCCTTCGTGGATTGCTACATCGTTCTCCGGAAGGGGGCGCGCAGGCGAAGGTTCCGCGGCTCCCGGCGACCCGCGCTGCGCGGATCGGCCGGCTGCGGCGCGCACGCCGTTCCTGCGCGCTTCATTGCATGAGCGCGGCATCATTTCTCCGCGGCCGCCTCGAATTCCCGCTCCCAGAGCAGATCCCCGAGCTTCTCGGTGAGATCCTTGATGCGCTCCTCGCCGAGGGTGGGATCCTTGAGCACGTGCTCCCTCTGTTCCTTGTCGCGGAACCTGAGCTCGCCGTTGCCGCTCGCCGTCAGCTCGAGCCGCCGGCGGCGGAGCAGAATCAGGGCGAGCACGTACCTGAGCTCGCCCTCGAGGCCCTCGACCGATCCCGGCTTCATGGAGCTGAAGATCTGCCACACGACGTCGATGTCCAGCTTCACGTACCGCCGCCGCGGGGCTTCCTTGGGCAGCCGCATCGTGCGCCAGAAGGCGAGCCCTCCGGCGTTCGAGCACGCGCTCCAGCACGCGGCGCAGAAGTCGCACCGCGCGAGCGTGTCTTCGGCCGCGACCAGCGTTGAGAAGAACGCATCGCGAACCTTGATCGCCGCGCCGCACCGCGAGCACGTTCCCGCGGACCCGGCGAAATCCCACGTCTCCTGCGCCATATGCTCGCACGTCCTCGACAAGGCCCGCGTCCTCGTCCGGCGGCTCCGGCCCCGCGCCCGCTCCGCGCGGACGCGCACCCGCACGCCTGCAGGCCCGCGTTTCGGCCGCCCGTGCGGGGCCGCCGGACACCGCAGGCCATTGTAGCTTCCCGCGGGCGCCGGCGGAAGACGGCGCGCCGCCCGCGATTGTCTTCGAACGCGGCCGGAGTATAATCGGCCGGCGACGCACGGAGAAAACCCGCGGCCGGGGCGGCGCGCCGCGGCAACGGAGACCATGGAAAACAGCGACTTCGTCCATCTGCACGTCCACAGCCACTACAGCCTGCTCGACGGCACCTGCCGCGTGCCGGATCTCGTGCGCCGCGCCGGCGAGTTCGGCATGACCCATCTGGCGCTCACCGACCACGGCAACATGTTCGGCGCCGTCGAGTTCTACACGACCTGCCGCAAGGCGGGAATCACGCCGATCATCGGCATGGAGGCCTACGTCGCCCCGCGCTCGCGGCACGACCGCACCAAGGAGTCGGCCGCGCACCTCGTCCTCCTCGTGCGCAACGAGACCGGCTACCGCAACCTCGTGCGCCTGGCTTCCCAGGCGTACACCGAGGGCTTCTACTATCGGCCGCGCATCGACAAGGAGCTCCTGGCGTCCGCGCACGAGGGCCTCATCGGGCTGAGCGCCTGCTTGAGCGGCGAGGTCAACCGCGCGGCGCTCGAGGGCCGCGCCGGCGAGGCCAAGGCCCTCATCGGCCAGTATCAGGACATCCTCGGAAAGGACGGCTTTTTCCTGGAGATCATGCGCAACGGCATGCCCGAGCAGGAGGCCCTCCTCAAGACGCTGCCCGCGCTCGGCGCCGAGACGGGCGCGCCGCTCGTCGCGACATCCGACATCCACTACCTCATGCAGGACGATGCCCGCGCGCACGACGTGCACGTCTGCATCAGCACCGGCAGCAGCATCGACAATGCCGGCCGCATGCGCATGGCGACCGAGAACTTCTACTTCCGCAGCCCCGCCGAGATGCAGCGGGTGTTCGCGGATTTTCCCGACGCGCTGGTGATGACGCGGCGCATCGCCGAACGGATCGAGTTCAACTTCAACTTCGACGCGGAGTGCCTGCCGAAGTTCAGCCTCGAGGGCGTCGCCGACAACGCCGCCTTCTTCCGGGCGCAGTGCGAGGAGGGCTTCGCGCGACGCTATCCCTCGCCCCCGCCCGGCGCCCGCGCGCGGCTCGAGCACGAGATGGGCGTCATCGGGCGCATGGGCTACGTGGACTACTTCCTCATCGTGTGGGATTTCATCCGCTACGCCCGCGAGCGCGGCATTCCCGTCGGCCCCGGCCGCGGCTCGGCCGCGGGCAGCGTGGTCGCGTACTGCCTGGGCATCACGCAGATCGAACCCCTCAGGTACGACCTGCTCTTCGAGCGCTTCCTCAACGAGGACCGCATCTCCATGCCCGATATCGACATCGATTTCTGCATGGACCGGCGCGGCGAGGTCATCGACTACGTCAAGCACAAGTACGGCGAGGACCGCGTCTGCCAGATCATCACCTTCGGCCGCATGGCGGCGCGCGCGGTCATCCGCGACGTCGGGCGCGTCCTCCGCATTCCGCTGAAGGAGGTCGACGCCATCGCCAAGAAGATCCCGAGCGGCCCGGGCGTGACGCTGGAGAAGGCCTTCCAGGGGGAGCCCGAGCTCCGGGACCTCGCGCAGCAGGACCCGCGCTACCGCGAGCTCTTCGCGGTCGCGCAGAAGCTCGAGGGCGTCAACCGGAACTGCGGCACGCACGCGGCGGGGGTCGTGATCGGCGACCGGCCGCTCATGGACATCGTGCCGCTGTACCAGTCGGGCGGCGTCATCTCCACCCAGTACGCCATGGAGCACCTCGAGAAGCTCGGCCTGCTCAAGATGGACTTCCTGGGCCTGCGGACGCTCACGATCATCGCCCACGCGCGCAGGCTGATCAGCGAGCGCCACGGCGTCGACCTCCGGTTCGAGGAGCTCGGGCTCGATGACGTCGAGGCCTACAAGCTGCTGTGCCGCGGCGACACGGTGGCGGTGTTCCAGCTCGAGTCCACGGGCATGCGCGAGCTCATCAAGCGCATGGCCCCCGACCGCTTCGAGGACCTCATCGCGCTGCTCGCCCTGTACCGCCCCGGCCCGCTCGGGAGCAACATGGACGCGACCTACGTCCGGCGCAAGCACGGCGAGGAGGAGGTGGCGTTCCTGCACGAATCGATCGCCCCCGTCCTGCAGGAGACCAACGGCGTCATCCTCTACCAGGAGCAGGTCATGCGCATCGCCAACGTCATGGGGGGCTTCTCCATGAACGAGGCCGACAACCTGAGGAAGGCCATGGGCAAGAAGAACATCGAGCTCATGGCCAGGTTCAGGGAGAAGTTCGTCCAGGGCGCGGTCGCCCGCGGCGCGGAGCACGCGCTCGCCGTGCACATCTTCGACCTCATGGAGGAATTCGCCAAGTACGGCTTCAACAAGTCGCACTCCGCCGCCTACGCCCTCATAAGCTATCAGACCGCGTACCTGAAGGCGAACTACCCGGCCGAGTTCATGGCCGCGGTGCTCTCGAGCGAGATCAGCGCCACGGAGAACGTCGCCTTCTACCTCGAGGAGTGCCGGCGCATGGGCATACCCATCCTCGCGCCCGACGTCAACTCCTCGGAGGATCTCTTCAGCGTCGCCGGCGGCAGGATCGTGTACGCCCTGTCCGCCGTCAAGAACGTCGGCCTGAAGGCGGTCCGCGACATCACGGCCTGCCGCCGCCGCCTGGCGGGCGGGCGCTTCACGTCGCTGTTCCAGTTCTGCGAGGAGGTCGGCACGCAGGCGGTCAACAAGACGCTGCTGGAGAATCTCGCGAAGGCCGGCGCCTTCGACTCCATCGAGCCGAACCGCGCGCGGGTCGCGGCCGCGGCGGAGGC
>JBFZCA010000431.1:0-5776 GCA_041308205.1 Planctomycetota bacterium
GAAACGGCGCGTCACGGTTGCGAACGGCGTGACGTCATCGACGGCGCCCTCGGCGCCGAAGTCGAGGCGTATCGAGGTGATCTCGGCTCCCTGCGGCCAGAAGCGGAAGAAGACTTCGTCGCCGGTGCGGATCGCCCGCGAAGGCGTGTAGGTGAGAAACAGCGTCGGCATGACGCCCTCGGGCTTGCCGCGCGTGTACACGCGCACCGTCGCGAAGTCCACATCGCGAAGCCCGCGCGTGTCCTCGACCCAGAGGGCGACGGCGTACGTGCCCGGCGCGTCGAACGTCCTCTCGGCGCGCGCGCCTGCAACCGGCGCGCCGCCCGGGAACTCCCACCTGTACGACGAGATCGTCGAGCCGAACACGAGCGAGCGCGCGGCGTCGAAGGCGACCTTCTCGCCGGTCAGCGCCGCGACGTACGGGCGCGCCACGGCCATGAGCCGCGTGCCCGCCGCCCGGCGGTACGCCTCCACCAGCCACGGGTAGAAGTTGAACGCCCGCCACGGCCGGTCGGCGAAGAAATCCTCCGCGCGCAGGAACATGCCCACGTGGAGGTGCGAGAAGTTCCCCGAGCCGCCCTTCCGGCCGATGGTGCCGACGGGCGCGCCGCGCGCGACCTTCGCCCCCGCGCGCACGGCGGGGAGAATGGAATCCATGTGGCCGTACATGAAGACGATGCCGGCGGCGTCCTCGACGGCCAGCGTGCCGTCCTCGCCGTTCGCGTAGAGGACCGTGCCGTCGATGCAGCTCGCGACCGGCTCCTTGCCCTCGAAGCCCGCCAGGTCGAAGCCGTAGTTGTGGTGGAAGCGCTGGCCATCGGGGTCGCCGTCGCGGTCGCCGAGGTGCACGGGCTCGTTGTGGCCCTGCGTGCCGTGCGAGAGGAAACGGTAGGCGGGCAGCGGGAACGCGAACCGGTCCGTGTCGACGATGGGTTCGGACGCGTCCCAGAGCGAGAAGGCGACGCGGCCGGGAATGTCGGTCCAGGCGGACGTGGTGTCGGCCTGTAGCCTGAGCCCGTCGTGCTCGACCGGCATGCGATAGGGCTCGCAGACGAGGGCGAGCTTCGCGCCGTCGATGGCGACGGCGATGTCGGCGCGCCTGACGAGGGCGATGACGCCGTCGCTGCGCTCGACGACGGATTCCAGGGCCAGGCGCCGCTCGCGGCCGTCCTTCAGCCTGACGACGTGCGAGGCCCCGACATCGAGGCACACGAAGCGCTGCGTCGAGTACGCGATGCGCGCGGCATCGGCGGGCGCGGTGCCGCCGGCGGGCGCCGCCGCGGCGCAGGTTGCGAGAATCGTTGCGATGAGCATTGCAGTCCTCTCCGTCAGGCCGGCGTGACATCGAGCTCGATGGCCGACACGGACGCCGGCGGAAAGACCCACGCCTGCCCGGGCGCGAGGTCGAGCTCCTGCGGGAACGTGTGCTCCGGGCGGTAGTCGAAGATCTCGCACTCCGGGTCGGGCGCAAACCACGCCGCGCGGCCGCCCGCGATCGCCATGCCGGCGACCGCGAAGCGCGCCGTCACCGAGCGCGTCCTGCGCGTGTTGACGACGTGCAGGAAGACCGTGTCGCCGGTGCGGCTCGCCGCGACGTCGAGCCCGTCGGGCGCGCGCGCGACCGCGATGTTCTTCGTGCCCGTGTGCCGGCGGTACAGGCTCATCATCATGGCCACGGGCATCAGGAACGACCGCCCGCCGGGCACCGGGATCATGACGGCGTTGTTCTGCCAGCGGGTGCCGCAGAAATCGGCGAGCGTCGCGATCTTGAGCACATCGCCGTTGCGCTCGTGGACGTTCATGACGGCCGCGTAGGCGGCGCCGGCTGCCCAGGTCGAGAGGACCTCGTTGCGGTTGCGGCCGGCGAGGATGAAATGGCACTCGGTCATCGCCAGGGGCTTCCCGTACGGCGCGACGCGCTCGCGCATGTCCTTGATGCGCGCGGCCTGCGCCTCGCGCGCGCGGAAGAGGTATTCCCACGTCCTGTCGGGGTCCTTGCGGTACTGGATTCCGTGAAGCGGCGAATCCTCGCCGCCGTCTCCCAGGCCGTTGTGGAAGGCGATGTAGTCGAGCTCCCCGCCGGCGATCTCGCACATGCCCGGCGCCCAGTCGTCCTCGCCCCATCCGATCAGCGTGATGCCGGGATCGGCCTTGCGCATCGCGCGCGCGAACTCGACGGTCTTGCGCGCCGCGGACTCGCACGTGAAGTCGTCCGAGCCGTACGAGGTCTCGTTGCCGATTTGCCAGAGCTTGATGCCGAGGGGCTCGGCGCGGCCGTGCAGCTTCCGCTCGGCGTTGTCCGGGTTGTTGCTGTAGTCGACCCAGGCGGCGGCTTCCGCGGCGTCGCCCGAGCGGATCTCGCCGGACGGCAGCACCGCCCATCCCTTGCGGCCGTCGGACTCGAAGTTGACGACGACCAGCGCCTCGGCGCCGACGGCCCGGCAGAAATCGGCGAACTCGACCGTCCCCACCTGGTTGTTGTAGATGCCGCCCCACAGGAGGTTCACCATGGGCGGCCGCTTCTCGCGCGGGCCGACTCCTTCCCGCCAGCGGTAGTACGAGCAGAAGCACCCGCCCCAGCGAATCAGCGGCGGCGCGAGCACCTTCGTGATGTCGATGACGTCGGACCGCCAGCGCCCGCCCATGAAATCCCAGGCCGCGTCGACGGAGCTGTCCGTGACGCCGAGCGGCTCCATGAACTGCATGTAGAGGTACGGCGAGAGATCGAACCGCGGCGCCGGGTCGACGGCGAGCGTGTCGCGCGCGGCGGGCGGATCCGCCGCCTCCGCGTGCCGGGTCGATGCGCCCGCCGCCACAGCCGCGGCGGCGGTTCCGAGGAAACGGCGGCGGTTCCAGGTCTGGCGCTGCATGCGTTCGTCCTCCGTTGCGGGCCCGCGCCGCCGCGCTCGCGCGAGCACGGCGCATTCCTCCAGGATACATCGGCCGGGCGGGCGAAACGAGAGCGCGCCGCGCGATCGCGATCCTGTCACGGCGCCTTGGGCGAAGGGGCCGCCGGCGCGACGCGTTCGATCAGCGCGGGCAGGTTCACGAATCGCACGCGTATGTCCTTGAACCTGCGCTCGTGCGGTCGATCGACGTCGTGCGCCGCGACGAGGTTCTCGCCATCGGGATAGGCGCGGCGAAACGTGCACAGGTTCTTCGGATCGAACTGGTCGCACGCCCACGTGCACTCGATTGCGATCGGGTCACGCCCTCGCCGGGCAACGACGAAGGTATGGCATATAGTGCTACTAAACGCAATTATGCATGCATATAGTATCGGCAATAGAGCCGGTTGCGCTTCAAACGAGCGACAGCCTGGACTGTGCGGCCTACGAGCCCTGTCAGTCTTCTTGAGCCGAACGATCGGTCCGCCGGCCGTGGAATCCCGGCTCGCGGCGGGGGATGCCGAGGCGCTCGCTCAGCGCGCCCCGGCCCCCGCCCCCGCCGCCGGCTCATCGGCGATCGTGATCGTCCAGTCGCGGGTCTGGCTGAGGAGGTTCTCCTCGTCGGCGAGGACCCATGGCGTTGGGTCGCGGACGGTGACGGCGAGACGGTAGATGCCCGGTTCGAGGTCCGCGGCGTTCAGGCGAAGGGCCTCAAGCACGCGGCCGTCGGGCTCGAAGAGGCGGCCGTGCGGAGGAACGCGCACGGGGGTCGGCTCCTCCTTGACGGCGGTGGGGCCGCCCGCGCGGGGAGATGGGAGCCTGGCGAGCGACCAGGCCGTGTCGAGAAAACGGCTGCGCGGCTTCATCGGATAGGCCTTGAAGAGCCTGGTCTCGTCCTTGCGGAGCGCGAGCTTGGGCTCGGCGGGTTCGGCTGCGTCGATCGGCCGCACGAGCCGATAGAGGCTCTTCACCATCGCCTCCATGCACACGACGCAGAAGTGGGCTCCCGAGGTGCGCATCATGCACTGCGCCTGCGGCCGCCACACGTTGAACGGCGTGTGGTTGCCGCCCTCGTACGCGCCCACGCCGGCGCCGTTCCACCAGCGCGCCTGCCCGGCATCGATCCAGGCCCGCCACGACGCGCGCGCCAGGACCTCGTCGCGGTCCGATCCGGCCATGAGGTTCGGGGGCAGCGGCCGCACGGGCAGGTTCTTCTCGCGCTTCTTGGGCTCGCCGCGCTGGGGATTGGTGCCCGGCGTCGAGTCGTACTCGTCGCGCAGGCCGGCGAGCGCGTGGCCGAGCTCGTGCGCAAGGGCGCTCGCGAACGTCTTGGGAATCGCCGCCATGCCGCCGCCGCCCGTGGCGACGCCCGCGATGTCGTTGCCGATGATGACGGCAAGGGAACCGGCCGATGCGCCGCCCGCGCGCGCGCAGATGGCGCGGGCCTTGCCCGCGTCGGCCGTGAACACGTCCCACTCGATCTTGCCGCCGAGCACGGTGTCGCGGACCACATCGCCGGGGATGCGGTCGACACCCTGATCCTTCGACGCCAGATGGATCGCGTCGGCCGAGAGGTACGACTCGTACTCGCGGAAGGGCTCGGTCGTGAGGAGCAGCGCGTACATGCCGCGCGCCAGGGCGAGGAAGGCCTCCTGGGCATCGTCCTTGAGCGGGTAGCCCTCGGCGAGGAAATGGAGCGCCAGGCGGTTGCGCGCGTCCCCGGCGATGCCGAGCGGCCGCACGGCGAGGACGGGATCGTCGATGAGCTCGCGGGCCCGGGTCCCCTCCGGCGTCTGCGGGAATCGTCCGGCCACGGTCGTCAGAATCATGTGCGCGTTGGCGAAGGAGCCCTGCCGCCTGAGCCCGAGCGCCGTCTCGATGGCCTTGCCGAGGACCGCGGCCTTGCCGGCCGCGCGCAGCTCCTCGGCCAGCGCGGCGGCGTCGGCATCGCGCTGCGTCCTCTCGGCAAGGAGCGCCGCCTTCCGGTCGGGCGTGACGAGCCGGCCCTCGAAGACGACGAAGCCGCCGGCCGGCACCGGCTGCCCCGTGTGGAGCGAGAACACCGCATCGGCGAGCTCGCGCGATTTCTCCCACTGGTGAAGGCTCGCGAGCGCCTCGAGCGCCGCGTCCTCGTTGCCGGTCTCAAGTCCGAAGAAGATCAGGCCCGCCATGCCGCCGTGCGCGAGCTGCGCCGCCTTGAAGATCGCGAACTTCTTGGGCGGCGGAATCGCGCGCCAGGGCTTCGTGTCGCGCAGCGCGGCCTTGCGGTTCTCGATGTCGAGCTCGTAGACGACCTTGTCGCCCTCGACGGCGCGGATGCGTCCGGGATAGACTTCCGAAAGGCTGATCTCGACGGGCTCGTTGGCGAGCGCGCTTCTCCACTGATCGAACATCTGCTCGAGGTACAGCGCGCGCACGACGCCGGCGAGGAGGTCCTGGCGGCGCTCGGGCCGCGCGTCCCGCGCGAGGAGCAGGTAGCGCGTGTTGACGAGCTCGCGGAAGGCGCACGCCTCGAAGGCCGCGGCGGCGCGGTCCTCGAGCGCGATGATGTCGCCCGTCGCGGTCGACTCGCCGCCGGCGGGCGCCGGGGCCGGCGCGAGCGCGGCATCGAGGTACGAGGGCAGGAGATCCTCGAACGCCGCGAGCCCGCCGTACCGGCCGCGGGTCGCGAGCAGCACCGCGAGCGCCTCGCCGCGCTTGCCGGCGGCGGTGAGATCGCTCAGGGACGCGCGCAGCGCATCGAGGGCGAGATCGGCCTCCTTCTCCAGGGCGGCGGCCCGGGCTTCCCATGCCCGCGCCGCATCCGCGTCGGGTACCGCGCGCGCGAGAAAGCGCGCGATCGCGGCGGCCTCGCCGAACCGCTGCTCGTTCCGGAGCGCCGCGAGCTG
>JBFZCA010000432.1:0-4433 GCA_041308205.1 Planctomycetota bacterium
GGCCGCGGCGGTCGCGAGGGCGGCGGCGGCTTCCGCGGCCACGATCGCGGAGGGCGCCCCGAGGGACGGCGCTGAGGGAGTCCGATCTCCTCATCATTCTGCGCGCCGGCGGCAGAGGACCGCGCGTTGCTCCGAAATAGTGTCTCTGCGTTCATTGTTCGGGGCGGTCAGTCCTGATATTCTGTCTTGTTTTTGAACAGCAAGGACTGTTTCAAGACCACACAGGACAGACCCGCGGGAGATCGGGCGGATTCCCGCGAGCGGCGCGGAATGCCCCAAGTAGGGCGTTCGGGCGGCCGAAGGCATTAAGGAGGACCTTTTGCGGGCCGCGGGGTATAGACAAGGGCCGGACGGTACGAGAATTGCTAATAGTCCTGGCAGCCGGCGCTCTCGTTATGCCCGCGTTCCCGGGGGGGAAGCGGCGCGTGGCGGGGTGTTGCCGCGCGCGAAGGCCTGAGCATGGCGCACAGATCTGTCACGTCCGCATTCAAGCGCACCGGGGACCGGGGGCTGGCGCTCTTCGTCACCCTCGTGGTCGTGCTGATCCTCTACGTCGTGATCTACCAGCTCTGGCACAGCGCGCTGCTCGAGACCCGGATCGCGAAGAACCAGAGCGGCTACATGAAGTCGGCGCTTGCCGTGAGCAGCATCATTCCGTACACGCTCTCGCTGCTCCAGGAGGATCTCAACCAGGCGGCCGGCTCGTCGTCGACCGCGGCCGAAGGCCTGTCATCGCTGGCGCCGATCTCCGGCTCGCAGGATGCGACCGCGCGGGATGCCGTGGCGCCGGAGTCGCGGACAGGCGTCGGGCAGGTCGGGGATGCGTCGTCATCCGCGGCGGCGCGCGCCTCGGGAGGCCTGTACGACCACATCAACAAGGCGCTCTTTCAGCCGCGCACGCAGACGGTCAACGACATCCAGGTGAAGATTCAGATCACCGACACGGAGCGCAGGGTGAACCTCAACAAGCTCTTCGGCTACGTGTCGCTGTGGATGCGCGGGACCGAAGAGGTCGAGCGCCTGGGCGACGGCGCGGCCGCGGACGAAGGCGGCGATGCCGCGGCGACGGCGGCCGCCGGCGCCGCGGCGACGGATGACGCGTCCAAGGGCGATGTCGATCTCCTGCGCACCGCGCTCGGCGACGACGCGGGCATGCTCGAGGACGCGCTCGCGGCGCTCGAGGAGGAGTGGGTCGAGCCCGACGATGCGCAGGTCGAGGCGACCGTGCGCATGGTCGCCGACCTGATCATCCACATGGTCGAGTCCAACATCGAGAACGGCCTCACCTACGAGCAGGAGTACAACGCGGATGCCGTGGCCCGCGCGATCGTCCAGTACGTGCTCATGCGCAAGCGCGACGAGCTCCAGCCGTACCTGTACAGCGTGACCGAGCTGCTCCAGATCGATGGCGTGACCCGCGAGCTTTTCCACGGCCCCGTGCCGCTCGAGGCCGTTGATCCCGAGCTCATGCCGGAGGAAGGCCAGGAGGGGTATCGCCGCGATGAGTTCGGCGACATCGTCTACGACTTCGGGCTCGCGGCCGAAGAGGGGGAGTCGCTGATGATGGAGCAGTTGAGCGAATACATGAACATGCCCGAGATCCGCCAGCGCAACGGCATCGGCCGGGGCTTCATGCCCGGCGCGACCGCGCTCGCGGGCACGCCGCTTCCCGACAACGAGGATGGCACGGGCATCACCAGGCCCTTCCAGCCGATCGGCCTCAAGCACCTCTTCTGCGCGTTCTCGAACGGCACGATCAACCTCAACACCGCGCCGCTCGAGGTGCTCCTGTCCCTGCTCCAGGGCGGCGGCGCCCCGGAGGCGTGGGACAGCCTGACGAAGCTCGAGATCTGCCAGGCGATCGTCGCGCACCGCGACCGGTACACCGACGAGTATCTCCAGGAGCTCGAGGACAGGGAGATGGGCCTGCTTCCGGAGGAGGAGGTCGCGCTCGACCCCAGCACGGAATTCCAGTCCATGGTGGCGACCGAGGATCTCAAGACCAACTACTTCACGAGCCTCGCCGACATCGAGAAGATCGAGGTCGACGGCGAGCCGCTGCTGGAGTCCGCCATCGATTCGGGCTCCTCGGACCGCTCGCCGTCGGTGCTCCTGCAGAAGGATCTCAAGGATGTCGCCGCGTTCGCGAGCGAGTTCTTCGAGGTGCGGCTGGTGGCCAAGGGCGAGGGGTTTCGGCAGGAGGCCGACCTGGTGATCCATCGGGATCTGTCCAGCAAGGCGCTGTCCGTGATCTACTATCGGGAACGGCAGGATTGAGGAGGAACGGCATGCTGGCGCGAATACAGCCGGACGCGCTCAGGTGGCTGCTCGTCGGGGCCAACGTGGCGCTCACGGCGCTCCTCGGGTGGTGCGCGCTCTACGCCTTCAACTTCAACAAGACGGTCGGCGTGGCGCTCAAGGACAAGTCCTGGTACAACCCCGTCGAGGGTTACGCGCATCTGTCGCCGGACGACGTCAAGGGCTACAAGATCCCGGAGCGTTCGGCCCCGCCGCCCGTTGCGGGGAAGCCGCAGTCCATCGCGCTCGCCTTCGAGCCGCTGCCGCCGCCGCCGCCCGAGGAGGAGAACACGGAGGAGTCCGCGGAGGAGTCCCCGGATGTCGCCGCGCTCGACGGCGGCCCCCTCAGCGACAAATGGGCGCTCGAGAGCGTGTTCGAGACCGAAGGCAAGGCGCAGCTCTACGCGTTCCTGAGCGAAAAGCCGCCGGAGGCCAAGCCCGCCGGCCCGACGCGCGCCGCGACGAGTTTCCCCGCGTCCAGGCTGACGACTTCCTCGTACAGGCGTCCGCCGGCCGCCGCCAAGACCCAGACCAAGCAGAAGGTCCTGCGGATCTACGACGCGGACGTGAACGCGCACCCGGTCGAGATCGGCGAGCGGGCGATCTTCTTCGTCGAGGCCCACGCGAAGCCGCTGGCCATCCTGTACACCGAGGTCAATCTCGATCCCGAGGGGAGTTACGCCTTCGACCCGAAGGCCACGCGGTACATGCTGAAGAAGGAGGAGGAGCCCTACGACCCGTTCGTCATGATCGGTCGCGATCAGGACGAGGATCCGAACGCGCCTGCCAGGAGGCCCGCGCCCCAGGCGGATCCCGACAGCCGGGGCTCGCTCTCCGTCGGCGGCAAGACGCTCCAGACGAAGTCGCCGGCGCCGGAGGAGGCGCCGGCCGCGGGGCCGCCGAAGGCGGGCGGCAGGATCATATCGAACTCGCCCGCGGCGCGTTCCGCGCCGCCGTCGGCCAAGGATGTCCGGGAGCTCAAGAGCGCGCTCAACGACATGAAGAAGCACATACCGCCCGAGGAGCTCAAGAAGCTCAACGAAGCCGCGAGGGGGAGGGGAAAGTGAAAGCCGGCGTCGGCATCGACATCAGCAACGGCGCGGTGACGCTCGCCGTGGTGCGCGGCGCCTCGGTCGAGACGTTCGAATCCCGGCCGATCGTGCCGCAGGAGGACGAGCGGCCCAAGGATGCCGTGGCGCGGGTGCTGCGCGAGCTCGTCCAGACGCACGAGCTCGCCGGCTATCCCACGGCCGCATCGATCGAGGCGCGCGAATGCATCCTCAGGGAGCTGGTCGTGCCGTTCACGAGCGACGACAAGATCAGGCGGACGATCAGGTTCGAGGCCGAGAATTACCTGCATGCCTGCGCGATCGAGGATGTGATCGTCGACTTCATCAAGGTCGACGCGCTCGACGGCAAGAGCGGCATCCTGCTGACCGCCGCGCGGAAGGACGTCGTGCGCGACCGCCTGGCGTTGTTCCAGGGCGGCGGCGTGGACCCCGAGGTGCTGGATTTGGACGTGATGGCGTTCTACAACGCCTTCAAGGTCAGCCCGCAGTTCACGCGCGACGGCACGGTGCTGGCCGTCGACATCGGCACCGACACGGTGCGCATGCTGCTCGTCGTCAACGGCATGCTGCACAAGGTGCGGGCCTTCAGGGTGCGCGCGGGCGACCTGCTCGCCGCCGGACGCCAGCTTCCCGCCCCGGAGCAGACCTACGGCGCGGTCTCGGACGAATCGCTGCTCGGCGAGCTGGAGGAGCGTTTTGCGACCATCGACCGCGAGCTCGCCCAAGCCGGCGCGGCCCCCCAGGGCGAAGGCGATGTGCCGATCGCGATCGTGGACGGCGAGGCGTTCACGGCGCTGCAGGCGGCGGAGGGCGGCGGCGCGCCCGCCGGCGAGGCGCCCCCGGCCGGCGAGGAAGGCGGCTCGGCGCTGTTCGATCGGATCCTGGCCGAGGCGCAGCGGACATTCGCGAGCACGCTCTACGGCCGCGGGCTGGACGCGGTCTTCCTGTCCGGCCCGGGAAGCACGCTCCCCGGGGCGTGCGAGTTCTTCGGGAAGAGCTTCGAGACCGGCGCGGCGCGCCTCGACTTCGAGTCCATGCTCGACGGCATCGAGGACCGGAGCGCCG
>JBFZCA010000433.1:0-2541 GCA_041308205.1 Planctomycetota bacterium
TGGTCAGGGTGGCCCTCGCGGGCGCGACGGGCGAATCGGTCGAGGGCGTCGCCGGCTTCGAGCGCCGGCCGGAAGGCCCGCTTGCGCTTCGCCCCGGGGCCGAGGGCAGTCTGCTCCTCTATGGCGGGGATGATCTCATCGGCGGCGTGCGCGTGCCCGAGCGAGGCCGCGCCGAGGTCGAGGGGAGCCGGCTCGTCCTGCGGGCGAAGCTCGCCGGCAGCGAGGAGGTCCGCTTCGACCTCGCCTTTCCGTTTCTCTCCGGAGGCGCCGCATCCTCGGATCTCCTTCAGGCCGTGAAGGAGCTGGACGCGCACATGGTATCGACGGCCGCCTTCTGGGAGGGGCTCATCGGCCGGGGCGCGGCGCTCGCCGTCCCCGAGGACAAGGTGCGCGAGACGTACCTCGCCTCCCTTGCCTACCAGTTCATCGGCCGCGACCGGGGCGAGGTGCGCGCCGGCGAGGGTTTCTACGACGAGATGTACCTGCGCGACGGCGCCTATCAGGCGCTCTCGCTCGCGCATGCCGGCTACATCGACGAGGCCCGGGAGAGCGTCGATCACCTGCTCCGGTTCGCCAAGCCCGACGGACAGCTCGTCAGCCAGAGGGGGCAGCTCGATGCGAACGGCTACGGGATGTGGGCGCCCGTTGAGCTCGCGCAGCTCTCGGGGGACGTGGAGTGGCTTCGGCGCGCGTACCCCTGCATCCGGGCGGCCGCGCGATGGGCCATGAAGGCTCGGCGCGACGAGAAGGATGCGAGCTCGCCGTTTTTCGGCGTGCTCCCCGCGGCGCCGGCCGACGGCGAGAACCTCTGGGCGGGCAAGAACCACATCGTGGGCTACGACTGGTGGAACCTCCGAGGCATCGGCTGCGTCGCGAAGGCGGCGCGAATGCTCGGCGAGGAGGCCGAGGCGCGGGAATTCGAGAAGGAGTTCGAGGACTATCGAGCCGCGATCCTGAAAGCCCTCGAGCGGACGGGGCTGGGCTACATCCCGCCGAGCTACGAGAAAGCCGGCACGCACTGGGGAAACCTCGAGGTCGTCTTCCCGACGCCGCTCCTTCCCCCGCAGCATCCGCTCGTCGGGGCGACGCTGCGCCACGTCCGGACCGAGTTCGGGTCCGAGGCCGGGCCCAAGGGCTTCGTCGAGGGGACGATCCAGTGGACGCCGGGTACGGGCGCGATCCATCCGTACATGAGCCAGTTCGTGACGAATACCCACATCGCGCGGGGCGAGGAGTCCGAGGCCGTCGATGGCCTGTACGCGCTTCTCCTTCACACGACCTCGACCCACGGCTTCCCCGAGGGAGTCTACTGGCGGAAGCGCGAGGCATGGGGCGGCACGGTTCCCCATCTCTGGGCGGCGGCCCTCTACGTGACGACGCTCAGGAACATGCTCGTCCGCGAGGACGAGGATGCGGGCGGCGGGATTCTCCACCTTCTCTCGGCGGTTCCGGATCACTGGCTCGATGCGGGCAAGAACGTGGGAATCTCGGGCGCGCCGACGCGGTACGGGAAGGTCTCCTTTCGGGTGGAAGCCGCGGCGGGGGAACTCGTGCTTGACGTGCGCCGCGCTCCCGGGGGGCCGCCGGCGAGAGTCGAGCTCCACCTGCCGCCCTCGCTCCTCGTGCGCGGGGCCGTGCAGGATGGAGCGCCCGCGGCACACGGAGATCATGTCGTTCGCCTCGGCGGCGCCTTCGAGGAGGGAGGCGAGCCCGTCCGGATCTCGATCGAGCGCAGGCCTCCGGAGAAGCCCGTCACGTTCGCGTCCGCCGTCGCGGCCTACGAGGCCGCCGCCGTGGATTTCAACCGGCCGATTCCCGGAGTCCTTCCGGCGCCTCCCGCGGTGACCTCCGAGCAGGATTGCATCGAGCTCGACCTCTCGAATGTTGCGACCACGAACCCCTTCGACGGGCCGTTTCTGGTGAGCCCCGCGGCCGCGTTCACCGGGCTCGCCGCCGGCGATCTGAAGGCGGGCGGAATCCCGTTCCGGACCGTCGATCCCGCGACGAACGGCGGCAAGGGCCTCGTCGTCCTTGCCGGCGCCCAGGCGTGCAAGAATCTCCCCGTCGAGGCGGAGATCCCCGCGAACGGCGCCCGGGGGAAGTACCTTGCAGTCCTCGGCGGCGTGACCGGCTGGGCGCCGGGAGATCCCGGCGTGGGGGAGTGGGGCGCCGTCGCGGAGTGCGTGGTCCGCTACGCCGGCGGATCGCGGAGCGTGCTTCCCTGGATCCCGGGTCGGA
Organism: Planctomycetota bacterium; assembly: GCA_041308205.1. GTDB lineage: Bacteria > Planctomycetota > UBA8108 > UBA8890 > UBA8898 > UBA8898. Next base: position 2,239 of record JBFZCA010000433.1, read on the forward strand.
CGGCCGACGACTGGCTCGCCGAGCCGCACGCGACGGATGTCGCCGCCGTCCTTCAGGGTTCCCGCTGGCACCTGAACGTGCTCGTCCTCGCGCTCGAGCCCAAGCCCATCGAGGCGGTCGTCATTCGCGACCTCGGCACGCCGTCCTCTCCCGTCGTCGCCGCCGTGACGATCGTGCACTGACGGATCGAACGGCGCCCGCGTTGACCGCATCGATCGCCGCCGGTACCATCGTGCACGCGTGGCGGTGTCCAAGGAGGCTCGGACGCGATGCATCTTGACGTGACGACGCCGCAGGGGCGCG
>JBFZCA010000434.1:0-10960 GCA_041308205.1 Planctomycetota bacterium
GCCGCCTCAAGGACGCTTGGCGTACACGCGCACGCGATCGACGTACAGATACGAGGGGCTCGCCGCCTTGTCGATGGGCCAGCCGCCGCCCATGGCCAGGTTGACGAGGAGGTAGAGCGGCACCTTGGCCTCGTCGGGAGTCTTCTGACTGAAGACCTCGCTGCCGTCGAAGTACCAGGTGACGCGCTCCTCGTCAACCTGGCCATGGGCGGCGGGTGGCCCATCGACAAGGCGGCGAGCCCCTCGTATCTGTACGTCGATCGCGTGCGCGTGTACGCCAAGCGTCCTTGAGGCGGCGCGGACGGCCGGCGCGATCGGCTGATCGGGCGGCTTCTCCAGCGCGGGGTCACGGCGAGCCGTCGCGCCGGTCCGCGCGGCGCGGCGTCTGACGTTCGGCCCATGGCCCCTTCGCGGGCGCGGCATTGGATTTCGCCGCGGCCGTCGCGGCGGCGGCCGCGCGGACCCGCTTCTCCCAGAGCAGATCGATGAGCTCGGGGATCTTGTACGCCGCCGTGATGCTGCAGGGGTAGGTCTCGCGCACCGCCTCGATGCGGCAGATCGCCTCGTCGTACCGTCCCTCTTCGAGGAGCGAGCCCGCGATGATGGCCTTCGTCGCCGCCAGCAGCTCCGCGCGCACGTGGAGCTCGAACGACAGGTATGCCGACAGGGCGAGGAAGAGGGTGAAGAGGATCGAGTTGTGGACGAGGCGGCGCCTCTCGGCGCGCCGCCGGGCGAGCTTCCCCGACCGGATCTTCTCGACGAGGTCGCGCGCCCTGCGGTTGTCGTGCTCGTACGTCAGGATGCGCTCGAAGATCTTCTGGGCATCGTCCAGCCGGTCCTTCTTCATCAACGCCCCGGCCAGATCGAAGAGGGCCGCAACCGCGCCCTTGTGATCGCCGAGCGCGAACCATGCGTCCGCGAGCTCCAGCCTGAACCTGACGCGCTCGGGGAAGAGCTTGACGAGCTCGATGAGGTGGTCGCGGACGATCTCCATCAGGCCGAGCTTCTTGAAATGCTCGACGAGCTCGGCGCCGAGGAGCGCCGTCTTCTCGCGATCGCCCTGCCGCCGCACCGTGTCCCAGAGCTTCTGCCAGCTCGCGATGTCCTTCGGGTTGAGCTCGATCGAGCGGCGAAGGGTGGCCTCGCCTTCGGCGAGATCTCCGTCATCGAGGTACGAGATCGCCAGGAGCTTGTTGTGGACGGCGCTCTCGTCGCGGTTTCCCACCTCCTCCTCGAGATCGGCCAGGCGCTTCAGGACCTCGCGGTTGTTGGGCTCCCGATCGAGGATGGCCTTGAGCCGCACGATCGCATCCTTCGGCTCGCCGTTGCCGGCGGCGTTGAGCATCGCGAGGTCGCCGTCCAGCGGCCGGACCTTCTTCGCGGCGATCAGGCCCGCGATCGCCCGGCACGCATCGAAGCGCGCGTAGGGCAGGCGCTCGATCACCTGCTTGAGGGCCCGGGTGCCGTCCATGAGCTCGAGCGCCGCCCTCGAGACATCGTCCTCCGCCTCCTCGATCAGGCGCGCGCGCTCGTTGCGGGCCGGCGCATAGATCTCGTGCTCGGACGGGATGTGCCGCCGGATCTTCTGCCAGTCGTCGGTCCGGCGCGCCGTCTCCATGATGATCGAGGTCGGGTTGAAGTCGAAGGCGTAGGCGCCGACCTCCCGATCGCCGTACTTCTCGTCGAGGTCGTCCTCGAGGAACTCGAAGCTGCCCTCGCGGACGGAGAGGATCTCGTAGAGCGTTTCCCGGACCAGATCGCCGAGGTACGACGTGTAGGTCTCCAGGTCGAGGATCTCCATGTCCCGGAGGATCTCGCCGAGCGTCTTCCGCTTCGCCTTGATCGAGCGGCGGACGACCTCGCTGCGCAGGTCCTCCGGAATGATCCCCTTGTCGAGGAGCCAGGCAAGGATGGAGAACCCCTCGTCATCGGTGTAGGAGACGATCTTCCCCTCGCGAAACTGGACATAGCGCGTCGCCTCGCCGGCGCGTGTCGCGATGACGAGCGTCCCCGTCTTCTGGTTCGACGCGAGGTTCTGGACGACGTCGCCCAGGCTGATGGACTGGATGTCGCCTTTGAAGCTCATGCGTTGCTCCCCTGATACCCCCGATAAAGTATAGGATGGCGCCTGGAACGCGGCCACGAGCCTGGGCCGCCCGGCGGCGGCCGCCCGGTCGTGTCGGCCGGCCGGGGGCATCGTATGCTTCAGGCGGGACATCCTCGCGGTCCGCGAGGGGACGGCCGGGAGGCTCGGAGCGAGGGCGGCGCGCCATGCGGGAAATCGTCATCAAGCCACTCAAGGGACTCGCGATCGAGACGGCTCGGGAGCCGGCGGGAGGGGAGCACTCTCCGCCCGCAGCGACTGAGACGCAGAGCGCCGATGCGTCCGAGTCCGTACATCCGGATAACCTTCTGAAACCCGTTGCCGCGCCGGCGGAGCACGCCGCGCCGGGAACTGCGGCCTGCGAGCTCGCGGCGCCTCCGCGACCCGCGCGCCGGCGCGGAGAGCGGAACTTTCTGGTCGCCTACGAGGGGAAGTTCGTCGGCGTCTACGAGGCGGAGGAGGAATTGACGCCCAACGAGGCCTTCCTTCGCGTCGCCGGGGATCTCGCCTCCCGGAAGGACTTCGACCCGCGGAAGCTCCAGCTCTACAAGCCGGTCCTCCTCCGAAGCGCTCGACCCGCGAAAAGAGCGCGCTTCGTGTCGGGCACGCTCACCGAGATCGGCGGCCGCATTCGCGAGCGCCGCGGCAAGGATGCCGGCCAGGCGCCGCCGAGTTTGCCTGAGGAACGCGCGTCCGAGGAGCGCGACGATCCGGCGGCTTCGGAACCTCCGGTCGAGGAACGAGCGCTCGAGCATCAGACGTGAGCCGCCGGCCGGCAGCCTCGATCACGCGCCGGCGAGCAGATTCGGCCGCGCCCAGCGGATTCGCGACAGCAGGAGGTCGCCCTTGAATCCGCGCTTCGGGAGAATCTCGCCGTCCGTGACCCACGACTCGCCGGGCGCGGCGTTCACCGGGTGGAAGTTGCCGCTGTAGGCCACGTCGTCGGGCGCGTTGACGCCGTCGCCGACGAGCGGGAGGACGATCCGCTCGCTGTCGCGCCGCAGCCGGAGCCTGTCCGGGTCGACCTGCGCCATGAACAGCGGAGCGCGCCAGCGCGGCACGTTGATGTTGCTCGCGTCCTTGCGCGTATAGACGAGAAAGAGCGCTTCTGAGTGCGCCAGCCAGTGCTGCTGCGTCGTCGACATCACGAGCGGCTCGCCGTCGTCCCAGGCCCAGGCCTGTTTCTCGCCGAAGTCCAGGCCGTCGTCGCTCGTCGCCGCGTAGCCGCGATTGTCCTCGGCGCGCAGCGTGACGAAGAACCGATCGCGCCACCGCACGAGCGACGGTTCCAGCAGGCCGCGCCCGGCGGCGTGCGTCATCTCGCGCCCGACCCGTTTGATCGCCAGCGTTTCGCCGTCGAAGGAGCAGCGCACGCCGGCGGCCGAGCGGCTCGTGCGTTTCGCCCCGAACGACATCACGAACGCTATGTCGCCGTCGGGCAACACCACGCGCTGGCCGCAGTTGTTGGTGTAGATCAACGCCCCGCGCGGATCGTCCCACTCGAGCCCCCGGCGCGGTCCCCATGCGCCGTTCTTCCAGACGGCGTAGACCGGCCGGCGCGGCGGCTGCGCCGTCTCGAACCTCGGGCCGCGGTAGCAGACGCTGTGCCCCATCGCGAGCACCGTGCCGGTGGAGGGATGGTACTCGGGCACGACGTCGCAGACGCCCTCCTCCCAGCCGTCGTTGCGCGGGACGCGGCCGAGCGCGGGTACCGGCTGCGGGTCGGTCCACGTGCGGCCGAGGTCGCGCGAGGACATCCAGTGCACCGGCCCGAAGTAGTCCGATCCCGCGATCGCCTGGAGCGTCATCAGCGCCAGCGGGCCGCCCGGCGCCGGCACGACGCAGGCCCGCGGGTGGAACCACGTCGGCCCGCTCCCGTTGCGGCCGCGGCGCAGCGTGATCTTCTCGATGCTCGCGATGAGCGGTTCGGGCGCTGCCGCTCGAAGCGGCAGGGCGAAGGCGAGGGTGCCTGCTCCCATCGTTCCCAGGAATTCGCGTCGCGCGCGCGGCATTCTATCCATTGATGTCCACGCTACCACCGGCCGGATACGCGGGCAAGAGGACGGCGACTGATGAGGTTTCCGTCGATGTTCCTGTCGAACGCGGTGGAACTCTTGAAAAAACGCCGCGGTGCCGCGTATACTCCGTCGTATCGAAGAGGAGCCCGCGGATCCGGACGAACGACGCGAGGCCGTGATGGCGCAAGAGATGCTTGGTGTGCTCTCCGGCGCCGCCGGCGACGTGTCCTCGGGCGCCCCTGATCACACGCAGCGGAACGCATGCGAAGGAGGCAACGCACATGAACGAAGGATCCCCGAAAAGCACGTCGGTGCTCAAGTACCTCGATCGGGCCGTGGGCAAGCTCCGCGACCTGGGGCTCATGCCCGCGACGACGGAGCCGGCGCCCATCGTCGCCCTTCTCAACCAGATCTCCGACATCGATGCGGAGAAGGTCCTCGCGATCGCGCGCACCCTTAACCAGGCATCGGTCTTCAACGAGGTCGTGCGGGAGCAGGTGGGCTCCATGCGGATCGGGGAGCGGTACGAGACCATCACGAACGCCTTCAACACCATCCGCGACGATGCCAAGGGCATGGTGGATCAGCTCCAGGACGGAAAGATCGATACCTGGGAGCGCCTCCGGAACGTCTGGATGAAGGTCGCCAGGGGCGACATCGCATCTCGTTTCGGGAAGATCAAGGACACGTACCTCGCCGTCGCGAAGGACACGCGCGAACAGGTCGACCGCGAGCACGTGATCCTCGGGGCGTACGGCGACTTCCGCGGCGCCCTCAAGGAGGCCGAGGCGATGGCGCTCCAGGTCCTGAAGAGCGCCGAGGCGCGGCTCGGGGAGGCGAAGAAGAGACTCGAGGCCGCCATGGAGGTCCTGAAGGCGGCCTCGGAGTCGGACCGCGTCGGGCGCTCCACGCTGGAGCTTGCGCGGGACGAGCGACTGAGAGATCTCCAGGACGAGGAGCGACGTTACCAGATCGCCAAGGACCTCGCGGACAACCTGACGGTGAGCTACAACACCTCCGAGGTCGTCATGGCCCGGCTCGCCCAGACGACGGGCGCGAAGGAGCGGCTCTACGCCCAGTCGATCGCCTTCTTCGGCACCAACGAGACCGTGCTCACGGCGCTCAGCGCCTCCTTCACCGGCATGCACGGTCTGCACGAGAGCACGCAGACCCTCGAGGCCATGAAGGAGGGCGTGTCGAAGAGCCTCGAGACGCTGTCGGAGGTCGGCGACAAGGTCCAGGAGGCCGCGGTGAAGGCGGGGTACGGGCCCACGTTGCGGGCGGATGCCGTGAAGAAGCTCGTCGACTCCGTCGTCAACTTCCAGGAGCGCTCCCGGACGATCATCCTGGAGATGCGGGAGGCGAGCACGCGGAACGCCGAGGAAATCCGCAGGACGGTCGAGGACGGGAAGCGCCGCGTCTCGCTTCTCGCCGAGCAGGGGGCCGTCCTGAAGAGCTGACGGGGCCGGAGCGATGGATACCAAGGGCCGAACCGACGCCGGGGCGCCCCTCGACGACGTCATGCTCGCCATGGATGTCGTCGACACGCTCCGCCATCGGAGCGCGCTCGTCGAGCGCGAGCTCGGCGCGGCCGACCGCGAGAAGCGCCTCATGGAGCGGCTGCGGGAGCTCTACGCCTCCCAGGGCATCGATGTTCCCGACCGCGTGCTCGCCGAGGGAGTTGCGGCCCTCGATGAGGAGCGGTTCGCCTACCGGCCTCCTCCCTCGAGCTTCGCCGTCCGCCTCGCCCGCATCTACGTCGATCGCGGCACGTGGGCGCGAAGGGCTTTGGTCGTGCTCGCGGTCGTCCTCGTCGCCCGGCTGGCATTTCACCTCGGGGTCACCGTGCCCGAGCGCCGGCGCGCGGAGGCCGAGGTGCGGCGCTTCGAGGCCGAGGTCCGGGACATCAACGGCGCGATGGCGGCCCGGGTCGGGCGGCGCGAGGCCCTCTCCCGGGAGGTGGAGCGGTTGCGGGAGTCGATACCGGGGCTGCTCTCTGATGCGGAAGCGATAGTCGCGGCCCACGCCGAGGCCGAGGCCGCGCGGGTGCGCGGCTCTCTCGACGAGGCGGCGTCCCTGCTCGCGACCGCGGCGCGCCTGGGGCGTCCCGAGGACGTCACCGCGGAGACAGCCGCCTCGAATGCACGGGAGGTCCTGGTCCCCGCCGCTCGGCGATGGCTCGCAGGCCAGGACGATCTGCTCGGCCGCGCCGAGGCGCTCGCCGGCGAGGGAAAGAAGGGCGCGGCGGCGATCTCCGGCCTGAAGGCGGCCGCGGCGAAGAGCGAGGCCGCCTGGACGGCGTTCCGCGACTCCTCGCCCGACGCGGAAGCGCTCGCGGTCGGCGAAGCGCTCCATCAGCGCGTCGCGGCCGCACTGCGGCTCGGCAACTTCGCAGAGGCGGAGGCCGTGAGCGCCATCCTCTCGGGTCTCAAGGTGCGCACCGAGGAGCTCCGCGCGAGGAGGGATGCCGTTCGGTCGCTCTCCCTGGTCCCCGAGGCCGCCGCCCGGGCCGGGGAGCTCTACGCGAACGCCATCGCCGGCCTCCGCGGCGGAGACGTCGCGGCTGCGGATCGCGCGCGCGCCGCCCTCGACGATCTCATGTCGCGGCTCGCCGCGGAGTACACGATCCGCATCGTCTCGCGCCCGGGGGAGTCGAGCGGGGTCTGGCGCATCCCGGATCGGAACCCCTCGGCCAGGAATTACTACATCGTCGTCGAGGCGGTCTCTTCCGACGGCCGGGTTGTCCGCCTTCCGATCCGGAGCGAGGAGGACGGTCGCAGCGCGATGGTGAGCCGGTGGGGGCTCCGAGTGAGCAAGGAAGTCTTCGAGACGGTGCGTGCCGACAAGGCGGACGACGGGATCATCCAGAACGACGTCGTGGGCGTGAAGCGGCGCGGCGTCCTGGAGCCCGAGTACACCCTTGCCGTCCAGGGCGGGGCCATCACGAGGTGGTAAACGGCGGCGCGCCGGCAGACAGGTGCGAGCGGGGCCATGAACAGAACGCTGTCGGGACGAGAGGTGCTGTCCTCGATCGACAAGTCGGCGCGGGAGTTGCGCGGACTCATCCGTGAGGTCGATGGCCAGATCCAGCAGGCGAGCGCCGAGCTGCTGGCGCTCCGGCAGGCGGAATCGGCGGAGTACCGGGCGCTCGCCAGGATCCGCATCGAGAGCCTTTCCGCGCCGGGGGTCGTCGATGCCCTGGACGCCGCCGAGAAGGAGGTGGTGGGGATCCTCGATGCGCGGAAGGAATCCCTCGCCGATCTCGAGCGCCGCGTGGAGGAGTGCCGGACGCGCGAGGAGGCGCTCGAGGTCGAGCGGGAGACGTGGGCGCTCGGCGTCGAGGAGGCGGAGAGGAAACTGGATGACGCCGAAGCGGTGCTGGAAGAGCGGCTCGGGAAGGACGCGGGGTACGCGGCTCAGCACGAGCGCGCCCGCGCGGCGGACGAGACCGCGAGGCACGCCGAGGAGAAGACGGCGCAGGCGCAGAAGGACCGCGAGGAGAAGGGGAAGCCTTACGAGTCGGATCGTCTCTTCATGTACCTCTGGAAGCGGGGATACGGGACCTCCGGCTACAGGGCCTGGCCCATCGTGAGGGCCCTCGACGCGTGGGTGGCGCGGCTCTGCGACTTTTTCCGCGCCCGTCCCAACTACGCGATGCTGCTCGAGATCCCGGTGCGCCTGCGCGAGCACGCGGAGGGGTTGCGGGCGCGGGCCCGGGAGGAGCTCGACCGGCTCGAGGCGCTGCGGAGCGCCGCGGCCGAGGCCGCGGGGATCCCGCCGCTTCGGGACGCGCTCGCCGCCGCGAAGGGGAAGCTCGCGGAGGCGGACGAGGGGATCGCGAAGGAGGAAGCCCGATTCCAGGAGCTCGTGGACCGCCGAGCCGCCTTCGCCGGCGGGGAGGACGAGTACTTCACGCGGGGGATCGAAATCCTCGCGAGGGAATTCGAGGGGGATGGGATCGAGCAGCTCCGGCGGCAGGTCGCCGCGACGCCGCTTCCCGACGACGATGCCATCGTGGAGCGGCTCGCGCAGATCGAGGAAGAGGAGGCCCGCCTCGACGCGATCCTGGCGAGCCATCAGGAGATCCTCCAGGGTCACCAGCGAAGGCTGCGCGGACTGGAGTCCGCGCGGCAGAAGTTCAAGGCGGAGGGGTTCGATGGGGCGTTCTCGGTCTTCGGAGACGGGACGTCGGTCGCCATGCTCCTCGGGCAGTTTCTCCAGGGAGTGTTGACGTCGGACCGGCTCTGGACGCTTCTCCGGGGCCAGCAGTCCTACCGCGGATCGAGCTCGCACCACCGGCACGGTTCCGGGGGCGGCATTTTCGGAGGCGGCTTCGGAGGCGGTTTCGGCCACGGTGGCGGAAGCTTCGGCGGCGGGGGCTCCCACGGAGGGGGCTTCGGCGGCGGGGGAGGTTTCCACGGAGGAGGCGGCTTCGGCGGCGGCGGTTTCCGCACGGGCGGATCGACCGGCGGCGGCGGGTTCCGTACGGGCGGGGGTTTCTGATCGCACCATTGAGGGATGCGCTGAGGTCGAGAGGACGGTGAGCGCCATGCTGGAACGCGCGTTCCGGGGAGCGGCGGCGGCTCTGATCGTCGGCCTTGCCTTCGTCCCCTGTGCGTCCGCGGCGGCGGAGACGATTCACGTCGATGGCGGTCGCGGCCAGGACTCGAATTCGGGAACGGCGGAGTCTCCGCTGCGGACGCTCGGAAAGGCGGCGGAGAAGGCGAACGCCAAGAGCGGGCCGGGATCGATGACCATCAGGCTGCAGCCCGGCCTCTACGCGCTTCCCGAGGCGGTGATCTTGGAGAATCGGCGTGGCTTCAGCAAGGAGGAGCGGCTGACGATCGAAGCGGCGATGCTTCCCGACGACGCGAAGTGGCTGCCGAGTCGGATGCCCGTGCTTCTCTCGACCCACGACCCGCGCGAGCCCTCTGAGCCCGAGAAGGCGACGCAAACCTACGGCCTGAAGGTCAGAATGAGCCATGTCACGGTGCGCGGGCTGAAGTTCCTCGGCAGCCCGATGCCGAACAACTGGCACTGCGCGCTCGAGTGCGTGAGCGAAGGCCTGCAGGATGTGCTGGTGACGCAGTGCGTCTTCGCCGGGGCCCCGGATACGCTCGACATCTACTGCGCCGTGGTCACGGACGGAAGCGAGTTCGTCGTCGACCACTGCGTGTTTCTCGGTTGCCACGCCTGTGTCGTGTTCTGGGACGGCGGCCGCGGCGCCGTGGGAACGGGGAACGCCATGCGGCACTGCATCGTCGATGGCGCGCGCATCAGCGGCGTGTGGACGTGCGGCACGGCGGAAGACCTCGCATTCCACAACAACATAGTGACTCGCAGCGCATACTTCTGGATGCGAGCGCGGGGCGCACCGAGGTCCTATCGCGTGCGCGACTGCGCCGTCACCGACAACCGGCAGTTCTCAGGCTACGGCGTCGAGAGCGGGCCGACGGGGCCGACGGGGCCGGAGATCGCCTTCGTCATGGAGGGGGTCATGCGGGATGGAACGCTCGTCGTGGAAAAGGACCCGAGATCGAGGCGCTATCTGCACGTTCCGCCCGGCGCCTTCGGCAGCGAGCTTCGTGCCGGACTGTTCAAAGGGGAGTAGCTGACCGCACGTCACCCTGCAGGTACGGGAGAATCGTATGAAGTCCAGCTTGTTCGTCGCATGTCTCGCCGCCGCGTGTATCGCGTGCGTGCAGCCTTTGCGCGCCGCCGGCGCCGCGCCCGTCACGATCATCCTCGACCTGGACCTTGCCGAGGATGTGGATGATGCGGGCGCCCTCGCAACGCTTCACGCCCTGGCCGACCGGGGCGAGGCCGAGATCCTCGGCGTGCTCATCTCGTCGCGGAACGAATGGGTCGTGCCGTGCGCCGATGCCATCAACACGTGGTACGGGCGGCCCGACCTTCCGATCGGCTACCAGCGGGGGCTCACGTACGGGTACCGCAACACGAAGGATCCCGAGCGCGAGACGCCGTCGAGCTACGCCGAGAAGGTGGCGCGGGCGTTTTCGCACGACCTGCCGCGCGGAAGCGACGCGCCGGCGGCGGCGCCGCTCTGCCGGCGGCTTCTCGCTTCGCAGCCCGACGGCAGCGTGACGATCGTCACCGTGGGGTTCCTGGTCAACCTGCGCGAGCTCCTCGACTCGCGGCCGGACGAGCACAGCCCGCTCGATGGCGAATCCCTCGTCGAGCAGAAGGTGAAGCAGTGGGTGTGCATGGGCGGCATCTTCCCGAGCGGCCGGTTCCCCGGCGGCCAGGGCGAGTACAACCTCATGTGGGACACGGTCGCCTCGGTGCGGGCCGTGAACGACTGGCCCACGCCGGTCGTGTTCAGCGGGTTCGCGATCGGCGCCGCCGTGAAGGTGGGGGCCCGCCTGCGGGAAACCCCGGAGACGAATCCCGTCCGCGCCTGCTACCAGCACTACAACGGCCTGACCGACCGCGAGGCCTGGGACCTGACCGCCGTCCTGTACGCGGTGCGCGGTGCCGGCGAGTACTGGAAGCTCTCCGAGCCCGGCATGTGTCTCATGCACGCGCGGGTGGGGCACGGCTACAACGAATGGATCCCGTCGCCGCTCAAGCGCCACCGGTACCTGATCGAGGCGATGCCGCCGGCCGAGGTCGGGAAGGCGATCGAGGACCTGATGATCGCGCCTCCCCGAAGGAAGTGAGCCGCGCTCACGGCCGCTTCGCGGCGATGCTGGCTCGACCCGCGGCGGCGCCGGCCGGCGGCGCCGCCGGGGATCAGGCCCGGCCTGGTGTGCGTCGAGACGGGCGTCGCGGCGGGGCCGTGGTGCCCGGCGAAGGTGCAGGGGCGCCTTCTTGCCGC
>JBFZCA010000435.1:0-7835 GCA_041308205.1 Planctomycetota bacterium
CCCGCGCCGGGAACCCCCGCGGCCGCGCCCGCGATCCCGCAAGTCTCGGAGGCGTACCGGCAGACCATAGAACAGGCGCTCAACGAAGCCGATTCCGATGCCACGAACTCGATGATGACCGACACCATGGGGCCCAGGGGGCTCGCATCGCTCGACAACTGGAAGAAGGAGTACGGCAAGTTCGCGACCGAGGAGCAGTCGCAGCGTTTCGAGCAGCGGCGCGGTCAGCTCGTCACCGTGATCAAGAAGAGGTTCGAGACGCACAAAGCCGAGATCGTCGCCGCCAAGGACAAGGGCGATACCGCCAAGATCAACGAGCTCAAGGGCGAGATCGCGAAATACGCGGACGAGGCGACGCTGTCCGAGCTCGAGGCGCTGCTCAAGTAACGCCGCTCACCCGAGGCCGCAGGCGCGCCGCAGCGCCGCCGATTCCTCCGCGGAAAGCTCGCGCCAGGCGCCGGGCGCCAGGTCGCCGAGGCGGAGCGGCCCGATCCTCATGCGCATCAGGTGCACGACTTCGTGGCCGATGGCCGCGAACATGCGCTTGACCTCGCGCTTTCTGCCCTCGGTGAGCTCGATGTCGATCTCGGTTTCCGCGCCGCGCCGCTCGCAGCGCAGGATCGCCGCCGGCTGGGCCGGGCCGTCGTCCAGGAGCACGCCGTGCGCCAGGCGCTCCAGCTTCTGCGGCGCCACCTGTCCCTGCACCCGCACGAGGTACTCCTTGGGACATTCGTAGCGGGGGTGGGTGATCCGGTGATGGAGATCGCCGTCGTTCGTCATCAGGAGCAGCCCCATCGTGTCCAGGTCGAGCCTGCCGACCGGCACGACCCCGTCCGCCGCCAGCGCCCGCGGCAGGAGATCCATGACCGTGAGGCGTTCGTGCGTGTCGTGCGTGCTCGAGACGAATCCCGCCGGCTTGTGCAGCATGATCGTGTGCCGCGGAGGCGGCACGATGTCCTCGCCGTTGATCGCGACGCGGTCGCGGCGCGGATCGATCACGCGCCCCGCTTCCGCGGCGACCTTGCCGTTGACGCGCACGAGGCCCGCGGCGATGAGCAGCTCGGCGTGCCGGCGCGAGCAGTAGCCGCAGTTGGCGATGTACTTGTGAAGGCGCAGTGCCGCGCTCATGAGGAGACTCCCCGGCGGCGCGTCCGGGGCGCCGCCGCCCACGTATGGTAACGTCTTTCGCGTGCGGCGTGCAACGGCCGCCGCCGGCGCCGCGCGCGGCCGTCCGCCGCGGACGTCCGGATCCGGACGGCGCTGCCGTTTCCCGCGCCGGAAGGGCGGTTCGAGGCTTCGGCACGCGATTTGTTACACGCTTCCCCCGTACGTTTCGGAGGCGCCGGCGGACGCCGTGCGGCATCCGCCGGGATTACCACGTGTGCCGGCGAAGGAGGAGAACCATGCGATGCGCTCTCGGGATGGCGGGGATCATGCTGACAGGCGGCCTGGCGGCGGCGTTGGAGATAATGGTGTGCGATGCGACGCGCGATGCGGTGTACCGCCTGAGCGATCCGGACGGCTCCGAGATCATCACTGCGGAGGAGGTCGCCGCCGTGTACGACGATGCCGCGGCGGGCCCGGACCTCTCGACGCCGACGGGACTCTGCGTGCGCGGCGGCGCGCTGTTCATGCTCGATGGGGGCACGCTCGACGCGGTGCTTCGGCTCGAGGACCTGGACGGCGACGGCGCGTTTCTCGGGGAGAGCGAAACGGTCGCGTTCTATTCGCCGGCATGCCCGGACCACGCGCTCGGCACGCCCAACCGGCTGTGCGAGCGGGAAGGAGTCTTCGCGCTCGTCGATGACTCGCGCACCGGCCCCCGGCTCGTGCTCCTCGAGGACCGCGATGGCGACGGCACCGCGTGCGGAGCGGGCGAGGCCCGCGTCTTCTACGAGGCCGCGGGCGCGACGGCTCCCGCGGCGCCCCTGGACCCGGAGGCGCTGTGCATGCCGGCCGGCGGCGTGTTCCTGGTCGGCGATGGGACGGACGGCAAGGTATACCGCATGGAGGATCTCGACGGCGACGGCAAGGCGCGCACGGCGGACGAGATCACGGTGGTGTACGCGCCGCCCGCGGATGCGCCGCTTCCGCGCTGGTCGTGCCTCGCGCCGTGGGGCGACGGAATCCTCGCGGCCGATCGCGCGGGCGGGCGGGTGCTCCTGCTGCGGGACGCGGATGGCGACGGCGCGGTCGCGCCGTCGGAAGCCGCGGTGTTCTGCGGCATCTCGCCGGCCTCGCCGCTGCTGGTCGAGCCGCGCGACCTGTGGGTCGAGGCCGATGGCGGCGTGTGGCTCATCGACAACGGCACGAACATGCTGTACCGAGCCGCCGACCGGAACGGCGACGGCGATGCCCTCGATGCCGGCGAGCTGCTCGTCGTCCTGCGCAGCGCCGCGGCGCTCTCGCAGCCGATCGCGCTTGCGGTGCTCGAGGGCGCGCGCGGCGATGCGCCCGCGCTCGACGGCATATCGGCGAATTCGGGCGATGCCGCGGGCGGAGACATCGTCGTCCTCACGGGCGGCGGTTTCACGCCGGGGACCATGGTGTTCTTCGGCGACGCCGCGGCCGAGGTCGAATGCGAGAGCGCGGGCACGCTGCGCGCGGTGACTCCTCCCGGCGCCGGGCGCGTCGGCGTGACGGTGGCCGGGCTTTCGGGCCTGGCGTTCCTCGCGGATGCATGGGAATACGAGGGCGCGGCGCTCGCCGTGTCGGCGTTCGAGCCGCACGAGGGGCCGGCGGCGGGCGGCACGCACGTCACGTTCAGCGGCGAGGGCCTGGCGGCGGCGTCCGTGTGGTTCGACGGGATTCCCGCGCAGATCGTGTCCTCGACGGACGCGGCGCTCGTGGCGGTCGCCCCGCCGCACGCCCCCGGCGAGGTGATCGTGCTCGTCGCGGACGGGCGCACCGAGGTCGAGGTCGCGTTCACGTACGTGGGCGCCGCGGCGTTCGTGCGCGGCGATGTGGACGGCGATGGCAAGCACATCATCAACGACGCCATCCTGGTCCTGAGCAAGCTGTTCGCGGGAGGGACGGTGCCGGCCTGCCTGGACCGCGCCGACGTCAACGACGACGGCGCCGTCAACATCGCCGACGCCATCAACTTGCTCAGCTATCTCTTCGCCGGAGGCGCCGCGCCGCCGCCGCCCTTTCCGGAGCCGGGGCTCGATCCGACTCCCGACACGCTCGAGTGTCCGGCGTGAGCGCCGCTCGCCGCATCCTGCGTGCGCCGCCCGGCCTCGCGCATTGCGCGGGGCCGGGCGGCGCACGGGCTCATCACGCTGCGAACTCCCTGCGCATGGGGGCGGGCGGTATGCGCGCGCCCGCGCGGTACTTGCTCACCGTGCGGCGCGAGATGTTGAATCCCTGGGCGCGGAGCTTCGCGGCGATGTCGCCGTCGGAGAGCGGCTCCTGCTTGTCCTCGCGTGCGATCATCGCGGCAATGCGCTCCTTGAGCGACCGTTTCGACGCGGGTTCGCCTTCGTCGCGCTCGACGCCGCCTTCGAAGAAGGAGCGCAGGGGGAACATTCCCCACGGCGTCTGAATGTACTTGCCCTTGATGGCGCGGCTCACCGTGGAGATGTGCACGCCCACGGCCGCCGCCACCGTCCGCATGTTGAGCGGGCGGAGGCTGCCCGGGCCCTCGGCCATGAAGCCCTGCTGGAACTCGAGCACCGTTTCGGCGATGTGCTGGAGCGTCCTGCGGCGGCCGTCGATGGCCTGGATGAGCCATTGCGCCGACTCGATCTTCTTCCTGAGATAGCGGGCGACCTCCGGCGCGAGATCCTCGCGGGCGAGCAGCTCGCGGCACTGCTCGCTGAGCTGGAGGCGCGGCACGCCCTCATCGACGATCCGCACGCGGTAGCCGTGCGAGCCTTCCTCGATCACGACATCGGGCGCGATCGTGCGCGCGCTCTCGCTCGCGTACTCCGCGCCGGGGTGCACCGCACAGCGGCTGATGTGCGCGACCGCCGCCTTCACCTCGGCCAGCGTCGCTCCCGTGGCCTCCGCGATCTGCGGCAGGCGGTTGTGGAGGAGCGGCCCGAATTGCTCGCGCAGGATTCGCTCGGCCAGCGGATGGCGCTCCCGCCAGCGCCGGCACTGAAGCAGCAGGCAGTCCAGAAGGTCCTCCGCGCCCACGCCGGCCGGCTCGAGACAGCGCACGACCTCGAACGCCGCGTCGAAGTGCTCGCGCAGATGGAACGGACACTGCGCGCGCAGCTCCTCCACGGGCGCCACCAGGTAGCCGCGCCAGTCGAGATTGCCGATGAGCTCCTCGGCCGCCGCCCGCACGCCCGGCGCGAGCTCCAGCACCCGGAGCTGCTCCTGGAGGTGCGCCGCAAGGCCCCCCGCGGGAGCCGCCACGCCGGCGAAGTAGTCCTCGCCCTCCTCCGCATCGGGCCGCCTGCCGCCGGTCCTGTCCTGGAACGGCTGAAAGAGGCGCAGCCTGCCCGCGAGCACGTCGCTCTGCAGCGTCGCCGCGGTCACCTCGGCGGTCTGCGGCGCAAGCTCGAGCGCGGGATTCTCCTCCAGCTCGCGCTCGATTTGGAGCTCGAGCTCCGTGGTGGTCAAGGGCAGCATGCGCATCGAGACCATCAGCTTCGGGCTCAACGTCTGCTGCTGGGCGAGTTTCGGAAGAAGCTCAAGTTTCATGGACGCGTTCCTCAGGCCGTTCCCCGCGGCGCGAGTGTCGGTGGGTCCTTGTCGGTGTGCCGGGCGCCGTGTGCCCGGCGTGGGAACTATAGCATGCTGTTTCCGGAACGTCAAATTTACCGGAAGTCCGCGCGTTGACGGCCCGGGAGGGCGTGCGGGCGCTTCGGATTTGACAGGGCGCCGCCGGCGGGGTACCTTCATCCGGAGGGAAACGAAGGCCTTGCGCAGAGAACATGTCTTTCTCCGCCGGAGCAAACGGCAGAAGTTCGGGGAGCTTCTTCTTACCAACGGGAACATAACGCCCGAGCAGCTCAGCGATGCCCTCAAGGTGCAGGGGGAGGGGGGCGGGCTGCTGGGGGACATCCTGCTCGAGAAGGGGTTCATCACCGAGACGGAGATCGTCCGGGTGCTCAGCACGCAGTACGGTTTGCCCGTGCTGCGCAGCAAGGATTACGAGGTCGACAAGAACCTCGTGGCGGGATTCTCCGCCGAGTTCCTCTACCGCAACATACTCATGCCGTTCGACCGCATCGCCGACCTGGTCCTGGTGCTGGTGTGCGACCTGCCCGGCGACGAGGTGATCGCGATGATCGAGAAGAACAGCATGTCGGTCGTTTTCTACGTCTCTTCCCAGTCCGACATCCAGTCGGCGCTCATGCGGTACAAGCCGGTCTCGGACGAGGAGCGGCGCCTGTACCTTTCGCTGCGCCGCGGGCTCAGGCGGAGCCCGGCGAACGCGGTCGCGCCGGCCGAATCCTCCGAACCCGAGGTGGAGGTCGCGCTGAGCGAGTCCGCCGATCAGGACCCGTCGCAAACGTGGAACACGACCACCTCGTTCGAGCATTCGCAGTCCCTCACGGAGTCGACGATACTGGGGGCTTCGGAGGTGCTGGGCGAGACCGATGAACTGGTGATACAGGGCGTCCCGGGCGAGGTGAAGGGTCCGGCGGGTCGCCCGCGCACCACCAGCGCGGCCGAGAACGATCTGCTCTCCGGACTGGACAAATCCTGGGAGAGCATATTCGATGCGGCCGAAGAGAATCTGAAGAAAGAGCCGACCAAGGACGAGTGAGCCGCGCGGCTGGCGCGCCGGCCTTCACCGCCGGCGGATCTCGCTCCAACGCTCGCGGTCGTGCGTTCTCTGTTTCACCGCAGAGAAGACCGAGGACGCGAAGCACCGAAGAAGAGACGCAGCGCGGCTCCGCGCCCCCTGCGGTGCGCTCTCCGTCGCGGCGTCCGTCCGTTCGCGCGGAACGGGCGAGAAGACCGCGAGCGGTCACCCGGACCGCGCGTGTGCTTACACTCCCGTATGTCCGAAGCCGCCCTCGCCGCGGGGCGTCGGCGGCAGCTCGGCCACCAGCGCGATCGCCGCGCGGGCGACCGGCGCCACGACGAGCTGGGCGATGCGCATCCCCGGCTCCACGCGGAACGGCGCGCCGCCGATGTTCGCGAGCACGATCTTGATCTCTCCGCGGTAGTCCGCGTCGATCGTGCCCGGCGTGTTGGCGACCGTGATGCCGTGCGCAAGGGCCAGCCCCGACCGCGGGCGCACCTGGGCCTCGTAGCCCGGCGGCACGGCGATCTTGAGCCCCGTCGGCACGAGCGCGATCGCGCCGGGCGCGACCAGGAGCGGGGCGGGCAGGTACGCGTGGAGGTCCATTCCCGACGCATGCTCGGAGCGGTAGGACGGCGTCGGCACATCGGGGGCCATCTTCGTCATGTGCACGGTGACCGGCATCACGTCCTGCTCCTGTCGCTCGCGCCGCGGTCCCGCCGCGAGGCGCGCTGCCCGTGCATCGACCGCAACACCGCGGGCAGAATGCCCCCGTGGCGGTAGTGCTCGACCTCGCGCGGCGCGTCCAGGCGCACGAGCGCCTCGAAACGCTTCTCCGCGCCCGCCGCATCCGTGCAGCGGATCGACAGGCGCCGTCCCGGCGCGAGCCCCGCCGCGATCCCCTCGATGGCGTACGTTTCCGCGCCCGTCAGGCCGAGCGCCGCGCAACTCTCCCCCGGCAGGAAGACGAGCGGCAGGATGCCCATGCCGATCAGGTTGCTGCGGTGAATGCGCTCGAAGCTCTCGGCGATGACCGCGCGGACGCCGAGGAGCGCCGGGCCCTTCGCCGCCCAGTCGCGGCTGCTGCCCGTGCCGTACTCCTTGCCGGCGATGACGATGAGGGGCGTGTTCTCGGCCGCGTAACGCACGGCGGCATCGAACATGCTCATGCGCTCGCCGCTCGGCATGTGGACGGTCACGCCGCCCTCGACCCCCGGCACGAGCAGGTTCGCGAGCCGGATGTTCGCGAACGTGGCGCGCATCATGACCTCGTGGTTGCCGCGGCGGGAACCCAGGGAGTTGAAGTCCCCGGGCGCGACGCCGCGCGCCGTCAGATACGCCGCCGCGGGGCCGTCCCCTGGAATCGACCCGGCCGGGGAGATGTGATCGGTCGTCACCGAGTCGCCGAGGAGCGCCAGGACGCGCGCCCCGAGTATGTCGCGGAGCGGCGCCGGGCGGGGCGAGAGACCATCGAAGAACGGCGGCGATGCGATGTACGTCGAATCCGGATCCCACGCGTAGGCGGCGCCTGCCGGGACGGCGAGCGCCGACCAGGCCGCATCGCCCTCGAACACCGACCGGTAGCGCTCGCGGAACATGTCCGGCGTCACGGCGCCCATGACCGCGTCGAGCTCCGCCGGCGTCGGCCACAGATCGGCGAGCAGTACGGGCGCCCCGTCCTCGTCGGCGCCGAGCGGCGTCGTCTCCATGTCGGCATCGATGCGGCCCGCGAGCGCGTAGGCGACGACGAGCGGCGGGGAGGCCAGGTAATTGGCCCTGACCGCCGGGTGGATTCGCCCCTCGAAGTTGCGGTTGCCGCTCACCACGGCAACGCCCACCAGGCCGCCGCGTGCGAGCGCCTCCTGGACCGGCGGCGGCAGCGGGCCGCTGTTGCCGATGCAGGTCGTGCAGCCGTAGCCCACCAGGTGGAAGCGCTGCGCCTCGAGGGCCTCCATGAGACCCGCCTTCCGGAGGTAATCGGTGACGACGCGCGAGCCCGGCGCGAGGCTGGTCTTCACCCACGGCTTGACGCGGATGCCGCGCGCGAGCGCCTTCTTGGCCAGGAGCCCCGCGGCGAGCATGAGGGCCGGGCTGGACGTGTTCGTGCAGCTCGTGATGGCGGCGATGA
>JBFZCA010000436.1:0-6633 GCA_041308205.1 Planctomycetota bacterium
CGTCGATGTAGATGAACGCCTGCGAGAGCATGTTGGTCCCGGGCGATACGAGCCTGTCGACCCACGCGATGTGGTGCCACGTGTTGTCGAAGGCGACCCGCGTCGAGTACCGCTCGACCGTCGCCGACCCGCGGATATAAAACTTCGCTACCCCGTCGGTCGTCGATCTCGTGCCGATGGTGACCAAGGGGTTCGTGTTCGCGGTCGACCCCTCGGAGAAGACGCGCATGTCGGCCTGCGGCAGGCCTTTCACCCACATCGCCACGGTGAAGGCCGGATTGAGGTAGATTCCGGTCCCGAAATACCCCGACACGTCGACGTGCTGGGTCGTACCGTTGAACTGGATGTCGCCCCCCGGCACGCACGGATACCCCTCGCCATACACCGGGGCGGGCGGAACCAGCGTGTCGACGAACGTGCCATCGCGATCGTTCGCCGTCGCGTCCTCCACGACGAGCGGCGAGTCATCCGACTGGATCTCGTAGTGCGCGATCAGGTCGGCATACGCCGGCGCCGCAGCGCACAGAGCCACGGCCGTACACAACACCATCAGACGCGTTGCATTCATGGTTCCAGACCTCCTCGTTGACGCCGGCGGGAAGGAACAACCAGTCTCGATCATTCGACCTACCTTCCGCGCCTTATTGCCGCATGCCCGACACACTCGGCACGAGGGCCGCCCGTGTGCGCGCGCCCTCCCTCACCGAACATGATCCATCCTATGCGAAGGCCGCTTTCGCGTCAATAGGCCGTGTGCGTTTGATGCCCCCCTCTCCAGCGAGTAGAATCGCTGCATCGGCGCGTTCCGACAACCCAGGCCTCTCGGAAGAGGAGCAACGCATGCAGCGCACACATGGTCGCCTCGGCCGGGCCCCGGCAGCGGCAGCCGCAGCCCTTGTCCTTCTCGGCGCCGCCGCGGCCGCCGGGGAGACTCCCGCGGAGGCGCTCGAGCTCCCGGTCAAGGAGTACGTGCTTTCCAACGGCCTCAAGCTCCTCGTCCTCCCCCGGCGCCACGTGCCCCAGGTCGTGTGCCGCCTGACCTACCGCGTGGGGTCGGTCAACGAACGGCCCGGCATCACCGGCATCTCCCATATCCTCGAGCACATGATGTTCAAGGGCACCCAGGTCATAGGGGTCAAGGACGCGGAGAAGGACCGCGTCATCATGGAAAGGATCGACGCGCTGGCCGGGGAGATCGCGGCGGCGCAGGCAACCCCCGGGCATGAGAAGCTCGCGGCGCTCAAGGACAGGTTCGATGCCCTCAGGAAGCAGCAGGACGACAACCTGGTCCCCGAGGAGCTCTGGGAGCTCTACCGCAAGGCCGGCGGCACGGATCTCAACGCGGCGACGGGCAACGATTCGACCAACTACTACGTCAAGCTGCCCGCGGGCATGGAGGAGCTCTTCTTCTGGCTCGAGTCCGACCGCATGGCGCATGCGGTCTTCCGGCAGTTCTACCCCGAGATCGGCGTGATCCGCGAGGAGCGGCGCCAGCGCGTCGAGGATGCGCCCGCGGGACGGTTTTCCGAGCAGCTCAACGCGCTCTTCTTCGAGGCGCACCCGTATCGCTGGCCGATCATCGGCTACGACGAGGACATCGCCCGCGTCGCGCCGCGGGACCTCGCCGAGTACTTCGGCGTCTACTACCGCCCGAACAACGCCCACGTGACGATTGTCGGCGATGTCGACCCCGACGCGTGTTTCGATCTGGCCTCCAGGTACTTCGGCCGCATCGCGCGGGGCCCGGACGTGCCGCCGCCGCCCATCTGCAGCCCGCGCGGCGTCGGAGAGATACGCGTGCGGGCCGAGGCGCCCGCTCCCGACCGCGTGGTCGTGTACTACCACACACCTCCCGAAGGCCACCCGGACAGCCTGGTCATGGACTGCGCATCGGAGATCCTCAACGGCTCCGCGGGCCGCCTTCACAAGGCGCTCGTCCTCAAGGACAAGCTCGCCGTGCGCGTCATGGCCTACAACTTCACGCGCACGCACGGCGGGCTTTTCGGCCTCGTGGCTCTCGCCGCGCCGGGCGCCGATCTCGCCGCGGTCGAGGCCGCGCTGCTCGCCCAGGCGGAGGGCCTGGCGAAGAACCCGCCCGATGCGGCGGAGCTGGCGCGCGCCAAGATCCAGTTCGAGGCGCATTTCGTCATGCAGCTCGGAACCCTGATGGGCACGGCCGCCTTGATCGCCGACGCCGAGGCGACGACCTCGTGGCGCGATGTGGCGACGTATCTTCCCCGCCTTCGCCGCGTGACGGCGGAGGACATCGCCGGCGGCGTACGGAAGTACCTGGGCGCCGTCCGTACGATCGGCGTCCTCACGCGCACGAAGGATGCGGCCGCCGCGCGGCCGTGA
Source organism: Planctomycetota bacterium (assembly GCA_041308205.1). GTDB lineage: Bacteria > Planctomycetota > UBA8108 > UBA8890 > UBA8898 > UBA8898. The sequence continues at coordinate 2,356 of JBFZCA010000436.1, forward strand.
GAGGAGAACGCCCCGCATGCAATTGATTCTTCTGCTGCTCACGTGCACGGGCGCCGCCGATGCGATCCCCCCGCACCCGAGCGCGCTTGCGCTCACGCCGCGCGTCACGGCGCCGCCGCGACCGGACGACCATCGTGCGCTCCTTGCGGGCGGCATCACGGCGTACCTCGGCCGCGATGCCGCCGCGCCGGCCGTGAAGATCACGATGCGCTTCAAGACCGGCTGGTGGCTCGACCCGGACGGCAAGGAAGGGCTCGCCGAGGCCGCGGCCGCCTTGTTCCGCACGGGCGGGACGACGCGTCTCGGCCCCGAGGAGCTCGACCTCGCGCTCGAGGACAGGGCGATCGCCATCTCGGCCGGCGCGGATGCCGATGCGTTCACGGTGTCGGTCTGGAGCCTCACGCGCAACATGGAGCCCGCGCTGCGCCTGCTTGCCGAGATGCTGCGAACGCCGCGCGTCGACGCCGAGCGCCTGGCCATCTGGAAATCGCAGAAGATGCAGGCGCTCCGCGCGCTCCACGACAGGCCCGATGAGATCCTGCGCCTGTACTGGCGCGACCTTCTCTGGGGGCGCGGGCACATCGTGAGCCGCAGGCCGGCGCGCGCGAGCATCGCGGCGATCCGGCCCGACGACATCAAGTCCTGGCTCGCGAAGTGGCTGACCCCGGGCAACTGCATCCTCGCGGCGACGTCCGATCTGCCCGTCGCCGAGCTCGCCGCGGCACTCGACACGAGTCTCGGCGCGTGGGAAGGCGCCCCGGCGGCCTGGCCGGAGCTTCCCGAGCCGCCGCCGCCCGAGCCGCCCGGCATCTACGTCGTCCGCCGCGATCTCGCGCAGTGCTCCGTGCGGCTCGGCCACCCGAGCATCATGTACGGCGCGCCCGAGCACTACGCGTTCCTCGTGCTCTCCGAGGCCTTGGGCGGCGGGAGCTTTCAGAGCCGTCTCACCGGCCGCGTCCGGGTGCAGGAGGGATTGACCTACGGCATCACGTCCTCCATCGTCCCGGGCTGGAGGTTCCCCGGCACCGCGATCGTCCAGTTCAACACTGACGCGCCGCGCGCGGCGCGGGCGCTCGCGATCACCATGGAGGAGATCCGGCGCCTCGCCGAGCACGGCCTGCCCGAGGACGAGCTCGCGCTCACCACGCACACGATGATCGCGCGCTTCGCCGGCACGTTCGAGGATCTGCACGGCGCCCTGGCCGCCATCGCGACGCTCCAGCACGAGGGCCGGCCGCTCGACTACTACACGACCTATGTCGAACGCATTCGCGGCGTGACGCGCGCGGACATCGAGAAGGCCGCCGGAGAATTCCTGAAGCCCGAGCACATTCGCGTCCTCATCGCGGGCGACCCCGAGAAGTTCACGGACGGCGCCGCAAGGGACAAGATCGCGCTCGATGCCTTCGGGCCGCTCACGGAGCTGCCGATCCGCGACCCCATGGAGTGACCGGCGGCTTCATTCCGCCGCCCCCTGCGCGTACAATGAAGATGGCGGTTTCGCCCCCAATTGCGTCGGAGGAACGAACCATGTCGAAGCGGTGCGCGGCGGCGGTGTTCACGATCTGGTCGGCGGGCGTGCTCATGGGCGCCGATGGCAGCGTCACCGGCTACGGGCGCTATCCCAAGCTCATCGACCGCCCCGCCCTCGGCTACCTTCAGATGTACGAGTGGAATCTCTTCCTCTCGCCGCTCGGCGGAACCATCGTCGGCCCGTCGCGGCGCCTCGGCGCCCCGCCGGGCTTGCCCGCGACCCACGACGGCTACTACCAGATCACGGCGCCCGCGGGCACGTACTCGATCTACGTCAACCAGCCGCTCTTCTTCGGCCGGCCGGCGCTGATCGCCGATTGCGCCGTGCTGTCGGGCACGACGACGACGCAGCACATCGCGCCGCCCATGGACTTCTGCTGCAACTTCACGGACACGTGGGCGCTGCCCTGGGGCGACGCGTGGTATCAGACGTTCGTGGCGCGCGGAACCTCGATCACCGGCGTGAGCTTCCGCCTCGCCGGCACGAACGCCGATGAAGTCGAAGTGTCGATTCTGGCCGTCGACGGGGCGGCGCCGTCGCAATGGACCACGGTGAGCGACGCGGCCGCACGGCGTACGCCCGCCAAGTCGCTCGCCGACAACTGGGTCAAGTGGCGCTCGAACCTCGTGCCCGTGACGCCGGGCCGCGCCTACGCCGTGAAGCTGCGCGGCACGCACGGCGGCGACCTCAAGTTCTCGCCGTTCAACCGCGCCAAGGACGCCCAGAGCTACCCCGATGGCAGGGCGTACGACGCGGCCGGCACGGCACAGGATTACGATCTCAACGTGACCGTGTTCTCGGATTCGGACGGCACGGTGGTCTCGTACATCAAGACCACGTCCGAGCTCGGCGAGCTCATCGACAACTACTACGGCACGCGCTGGGGGCAGACGTTCAAGGCGATCGGCAGCTCGCTTGCCGCGGTCGATGTCTGGGCCGCGGGCGCGGACAGCAACTGGGATCTCGATTTCACCTTCACGGTGAGGGAGGGCGGGCCGGCGGGCGCGCGCATCGGCCCCGCGAAGACGACGAAGGCCGCGTACCAGGCCTTCGGCGCCGGGCTGCACGCGGTGAGCTACAACCCCGGCGAGGCGTCGCTCGCGCCGGGACGCACGTACTACATCGAGTTCACGAACTCCACGGGCTTCAACCCTTACATCATGCGCAGGACGCAGGATCTGTACGCCGACGGCACGGGTTATCAAGACGGCGCCGTGCGCAACGACGATGTGAGCATGACGATCCTGGAGTACGCGCCGGGCGGCGGGAAGATCGCGGGAACGGTCAAGAGCGAGCGCGGCGATCCGGTGCCCGGCGCGGCGGTCTCGCTGACACCGGGAGCCTACGCCGCGGTGACGGACGCGGGCGGGACGTTCCTGATCGCGGGCGTCGCCGAGGGTACGTACACGCTGTGCGTCGATGCGTCCGGTTTCGAATCGCTCACGCGGACGGGCATATTCGTCGGCGAGGGGGCGATGGTCGAGCTGGACCTCGTCCTGACGGCGCTCGCCTGCGCGACGCCGTTTCAGAACGGCAGCCTGGAGAGCGGCCTCACGGGCTGGACTCCCTACGGCGGCGCGCGCACCACGGTCGAAGACGGCCCGTGGTTCGCCGATATCGTCGCGGCCGACGGCACGTATTTCCACGGCAACGCCATCAACGGCGGCACGCTGCCGCCGGGGGGACTCTACCAGCGCTTCTGCGTCGAGCCGGGGCGCCGCTACCGCGCCGCGGCTTCCTCGAACCTGTACTGGATCGGCGGCACGTCGCAGGCGGCGATGAATCGCGTGGGGCTCGACCCCTCGGGCGGCACGTCCTCGGCCTCAGGTTCGGTGGCGTGGAGCGCGTGGGACCGCCAGTTGCAGGAAGCGACGGCCGCGTGGCACACCATCGCGATCGAGGCCGATGCCGTCGGGAACTTCATGACCCTGTTCCTCGATTTCCGCCAGACGGCCGAAGCGGGCATGCAGTGGCGCATCAACTGCTTCGACGCGGCCGTGGTGACCGATTTGACGCCGCCTGCGCCGCGATTCACGCGGGGGGACTGCAACAACGACAGGAAGACGGATGTCGCGGATGCGATCTGCGTTCTCGGATACCTTTTCGCGCAGGGCGCAGCGACGTGCCTCGACGCGCTCGATGCGCAGGACGACGGGAAGCTGGACGTGGCCGATGCGATCTCTCTGCTTCAGTATCTCTTCGCCTTCGGCCGCGAGCCGCCACCGCCCGGCCTCGAGTGCGGGCCCGACCCGACCGATGCCGATCCGCTGGCGTGCGAGGCGTACGACTGTTAGAGGCTATAGGCTATTGGGACGCGAGGGGTGAATCCGGGGAACAGGAGCACGCCCAACGGCGGCCTCTCAGCCCTCACCCGTCGCTCGAGATTCCACCCGTCCCCGAACAAAAAGTAAAGGGCGTCGGGTTCTCTCGACGCCCTTCCGAGAAATGAAGCAAGTAAAAGGAGTAAATGGGTCTTGTGGCTGGTTGGCGTTTACAACCTCTGTTCTTTTCATCTCTATATACGCACGAGAGGGGCGGAATGTTGCGGTGCTCGCACGCTTTTTGCCGGATTTCATTTCGATTGGCGTTTTCCATTGAAAAAAGCAGGTATGAGGCCCGCGTAAACTGAATTGTGTCGATCAGATGAACCGTTATTCACCGGCCTTGTCGCGTCCGCCCGCCCACGGCGCCGAACGAAGGTCTCTCGCAGAGACCGCAGAGAACGAAACGTGAGCCGTTGCGTG
>JBFZCA010000437.1:0-9839 GCA_041308205.1 Planctomycetota bacterium
GTGGAGCGGCGCGCGGCGCTCGCCCGCGAGGGTCGGGCACGATGGGAAGCGCTCTTTCGGCCCGAGCGCATGGTCGCCGGCACGTGCGCGCTCTGGCGCGAGGTCGCGGCCGCCCGGGCAGGCGAAAGGAGGAACGTATGAACGACGCCGTTGCACCGGAGCCCGTTGAGCCGGGCAGCAAGGTTCCCGAGCCCCCCGAGGACACGCCGGGCGGCGCGCGGCCGCGGCGCGTTCGCCTTCACCCGGCGCTCGCGCTCGTGTTCTGCCTCGCGTGCGCGATCGCGCTCGTCCTGAGCCTTCTCGGCGGCAACTCGCGCCGGGATGCGTTCAACTGCTTGCTGGTCGGCGCCGCGGCGCTGCCGTTCGTTCTCGCAAGCGGGATCGCGGCGTGGAAACGGCGGCGAACGGCCGGAGGCGCGCCGTTCTTCAGGACGAAGCTCATCTGGGCGATCCTGCTCGTCCTCGCGTGCATCGCGACAATCGGGCCCGAGCTCTTGCCGCAGAAGCCGCGCTGGTGGCACTTCTCGGCCGGAATCGCGATCTGCGCCGCGCTCGCATTCGTGCTGGCACGCATGGGCGCGAAGATCGCGGCCGGGAGGATCGGACTGCCCGACGAGCCCGCCGGGAGAGAGTAGCAGGGTCGCCCTACGCGCGCCGCGCCGCCGCGCGCAGCTCCTCCGGGCTCACCGCGGCGGTGCCGCTCTTCGAGACGACCAGGCCCGCGGCGAGATTCGAGAGGACGAGCGCGCGCTCGAGCGGCGCGCCCGCCGCGAGCGCCAGCGTCGCGACCGCGATGACCGTGTCGCCCGCGCCCGTCACGTCGATGACCTCCTTCGCCACGGTGGGAAGGTGGAGCCGGCCGCCGTCGCGCCGGAACAGCGTCATGCCCCGCTCGCCGCGCGTGATGAGCACGTGCGCATCGAGGCGCCGGACGAGCTCCGCGCCCGCCCGCCCGAGGTCCGCGTCGGTGCGGATCTCGACGCCGAGGAGCGCCGCGGCCTCCTTCGTGTTCGGCGTGAGCATCGTGACCCCGCGGTAGAGCTCCCGGTGCGGGGGCACCGGATCGACCGTGACGACGGGGGCGAGATGGGCGCACAGCTCGACGAGCCGCCCGGTGACGACGCCCTTTCCGTAGTCGGAGATCACGACGGCGTCGAAGCGCCGCCCGAGTCCCTTGATCGCCGCCAGGAGCTTCTCCTCCAGGCGCCGGCTCACCGCACGGTCATCCTCGTAGTCCAGCCTGAGCAGTTGCTGGCCGCGCGCGACGGCCCGGACCTTGGCGATCGTGGGCCGGGCGCAGGACACCAGCGCCGTCCGGATTCCGCGCCCGCGGATCAGATCCTGGAGCTTCCGCCCCGCCGCATCGTTGCCGATGTAGCCGGCGATGACCGTCCTTCCGCCCAGGCTCGCCACGTTCGCGGCGGCGTTGGCGGCGCCGCCGGGGGCGAGCTTCTCCCCCGTGACTCTCAGGATCGGCACCGGCGCCTCGGGGTTGATCCGATGGACGTCGCCGATCAGGAACCGGTCGAGCATCACATCGCCGACGACGAGCACGCTGCTGCGACGAAACCTCGCAATGACTCTGTCGAACGCGTTCACGCCTCTCCTCATGGGTGTGCGCTCAGCGCGCCTCGCCCGCCTGCGCCTCGAGGGCCGCCACGCGCTTGGCGGTCGGCGGATGCGTGCTGAAGATGCCGGCCACGCGCTCCCCCGAGAAGGGCTGCACGATGTACATGTTCTCGTAGGTGCGCGAGTAGCGCATCGGAATGCGCCGCGCATGGCTCTCGAGCTTGACGAGCGCGTGCGCCAGGTCGAGCGGCTGCCCGTGCAGCTCGCCCCCCCGGTGGTCGGCCGCGTACTCGCGCGAGCGCGAGATCGCGAGCTGGATGATCGTGGCGGCGATCGGCGCGACCAGGATCAGGAATATCGTCCCGAGCGGGTTGCCGCCTTCGCCGTCGCCGCCCCGCACCGGCACGAACCACGCCAGGTGCGCCACCATGGTGATGGCGCCCGCCACGGTCGCGGCGATCGTGCTGATCAGGGTATCGCGGTGCTTGACGTGCGCGATCTCGTGCGCCAGGACGGCCCGCACCTCGCCGGGGCTCAAAAGCTGGAGCAAGCCGGTCGTCACGCACACGGCGGCGTGGCGCGGGGAGCGCCCCGTCGCGAACGCGTTCGGCGCCTGCTGGGGCGATGCGTACACGCGCGGCACGGGGATGCCGGCCCGGTCGCTCAGAACCTCGACCATGCGGTACAGCTCCGGGGCCTCCGCCGGCGACACCTGCCGGGCGCCCATGGTCGCGAGCGCGATCTTGTCGGAGAAGAAGAACGCGACGAGATTCATGATCCCGCCGAACGCGAAGCCGACGACAAGGCCGCGCGTTCCCCAGATGCTGCCGATCCCCATCGCGAGCCCGATGATGGCCGCAAGCAGGATCGTCGTCTTCATGTTATTCACGAATCTGGTCATAAGACCTCCTGCGCCTTCGGCTCCCGAAAGCCCGGACGATTATAAGCAACTTCCGTTCCGATTCAAACGACGCGGCCGGAGACCCGCGCGTTTCAGGTTTCCGGACAAGGCCGGACCGGCGGCTGCCACAATGGCACACGCCGCGCCTGAACGGCAGGCCGTCATCCCCTTTTCATCTGCCGAAGGTTGCCGGTACCATAGGATGCATGATCATACTCGAAATCGAAGAGCCGACCGGGGAGCGCCGCATCGTCCATATCGCCGGCGAGAGGGCCGCCCTGGGCAGGGCCCCCGAAAGCGACGTCCAGCTCCAGCACGAGACGGTGTCGAAGAAGCACGCGGAGATCGTCCGGAAGGGACGAAGCTTCATCCTCAGGGACCTGGAGAGCTACAACGGCACCTACGTGAACGGCCGCTGGGTCGCCGAAACGACGTTGCGGTTCAACGACAGGATCGGCATCGGCCGCTTCCATCTCACGTTTCTCACCAAGGTCCTGGTCGCGCCCAGGAGAAGAAAGTGACGCCGCGACCGATGGCGGGCGAACGGCTTCGTTGTGAGGCGCCGCCGCGTCTCGTATGATGCGGAGAACGACGGCCGCGTGCAATCGGCCGATCACGGGAGAAACGCGCGTACCGATGATGTGCCCCGCCGTGTTGCTGCTGTGCGCCGTTGCCTGCGCGGCGGTCCCGCAGAGCGAGATCGACCTCAGCTCGGCGCGCGGCCTGGCCGCGCTCGCGGCGCGCCAGGACGGCGACGGGGCCTATGCCACCGACTACCAGGTCGCCGGCCAGGGCCTCGCGGGCCTGGCGTTCCTAGCCTGCGGCCACACGCCGAAGCACGGGATCTACGCATCGAAGCTCAGGCTCGGCCTCAGGCGGCTTCTGTCCTACCAGGACGACAGCGGCTACTTCAACGACTCCACGAGCAGCATGTACGGCCACGGCTTCGCGACGCTGTACCTGGCCGAGGTTCTCGGCATGTGGGGCGAGCCCAGGGAGGAGCAGCAGCTCAGGAACGCGCTCAAGAAGGCCGTGGGCCTCATCGAGCGCTCGCAGAGCGCCCACGGCGGCTGGGACTACTCGCCCAACCCGGGCGGCATGGCCGACTGTTCGATCACGGTATGCCAGACGATGGCGCTCAGGGCGGCGCGCAACATCGGCCTGGCGGTCGACACGAAGGTCATCGACGCGGCGTTCAGGTACATTCGCGCCGCGCAGGCCGAGAACGGCGGCTTCAGGTACCGGATCGGCGGCCCGGCCATGCTCCGGCAGGTCACGATCGGCTGCTCGGCGGCCGGCGTCTGCATTCTCAACGGCCTGGGGGAGTACGACACCGACAGCGTGCGCCGCGGCGTCGACTTCGTGAAGAAGCACTGCTCGGGCGGCCTCTCGTCGCTCACGCTCGTGCCGGGCATCCAGTCGCCCTTCTACTACACCCACTACTACGCTTCCCAGGCGCTCTTTCGCACGCGCGGGCCGGACTGGGACGCCTACTACAACTACGTCGCCGCGGAGATCATCCGGCGCCAGCGCCAGGACGGCTCCTGGACGGAGCGCGAGGGCGGCGGCGACATTCCCGTGACCGCGATGGCGGTCTTCATTCTCAACGTCCCGCGCGCGCTCCTGCCGATCACGGGGAAGTGACGGCGCGCGCCAGGACCGCGCCCGATCGTCGCATCGCCCGGGGAAGAAGGAAGGACCATGCCACCAAGACACGCAGACACCAAGCATCCGCGGTGAATCACCGCGCGCTCGGAATGCACCCGAGACTCTTCGTGCCTTCGTGGCTTCGTGGCGCTCTCGTCTTCCCTCGCGCGGCCGCCCCCCGCGTCCGGAGAGGACGGAAGGACGATGCCACCAAGACACGAAGACACCAAGAATCAGCGGTGAAACACCGCGCGCTCGGAATGCACCCGAGACTCTTCGTGCCTTCGTGTCTTCGTGGCGCTCTCGTCTTCCCTCGCGCGGCCGCCCCCCGCGTCCGGAGAGGACGGAAGGACGATGCCACAAAGGCACCAAGACACCAAGCATCAGCGGTGAACCACCGCGCGCTCGGTTTGCACCCGAGACTCTTCGTGCCTTCGTGTCTTCGTGGCTATTTCGTCTTCCGTCCTCGCGGCCGAGGCGCCGGTTTCTCCGGCGGCTACTGCGGCGGCGTTTGGGGCGGTTGCTGCGGCGGCTGAGGCTGCTGCGGCGGCGGTTGCGGTTGGGGCGGCTGCGGGGGCTGCGGCGCGGCCGGCTGCTCGGGCTTCGGCATCAGATCGCTCTGCGCGCGGTCGAAGTAGACCTTGCCGTTGATGATCGTCATGTCGACGAAGGTCTTGTAGTGCAGCGGGTCGCCGTCCAGGATCACGATGTCCGCGTCCTTGCCCTCCTCGATGCTGCCGATCCTCTGCTCGACGCCGAGGATGCGCGCCGGCTCGATCGTGATCGCCGCCAGGGCGGCGGCCTCATCGAGGCCTCCGCGCACCGCGAACGCGGCCTCCATGGGCATGGCCGTTATGTCGCGCCCCGCGAACCCGCCCGAGTTGGTGACCCCCGGGGAAGGCGGCACGAGCGCGAAGGGCACGCCCGCCCGCGCGAGGATCAGCGCCACCCGCTCGCTGGAGCCCGGCGGATCGTCCGGCGTCTCGGGGGGCGCCGCCAGCACCCGCACCGAGAGAATCACCGATGCCTTGGCGCGGCCGAGCTCGTCGGCCACGGTCCAGCTCTCCACGGCGCCCTCGATGATGAACCGGATGTTGAACTCGCGCGCGATCCTCGCCGCCCACAGGAGATCCTGCGCCCGGTCGATGGAGACGCGCACCGGCAGCTCGCCGCGCAGGACGCGCACGAACGGACTCGCGGACGGCGGCGCGGCCTGGCCGCGCGCCTGCTCCGCCTGCGCGGCGCGCCTGAGCTGCTCGCGCGCATCGAGCAGCGCGCGCCTGAACGACTCCTTGCCGCTCCACGACAAGGACGCCGACATCGAGGGACAGGGCGCCAGCAGCACGCCCTCGGGATCGCCGTACGTCATCTTGATGACGGTGTTGCGGCAGCACACGGCGGTGACGCCGGATCCGACGGCGAGCTTCATGGCGACGCCGAAGACGTCGATGCCCTCGGGAATCGACCCGCCCGAGCCGAAGGCGCCGAGATTCTCCGCCACGACGAAGCCCGGCATCGCGACCTTGCCCCGGGCCTCGATGACCTTCGCGCCCTGCGGCGGGACGATGCCGTGGCCGACCTTGGCGATGACGCCGTCCTTCATTAGGATGTCGGCATCCTTCAGCACCGGCCCCGTGATCGTGTGGACGAGCGCGCCCTTGACGAGGAGCGGTTCGGCCGCGGCGCATGCCGCCGCGGCGCAGAGCAGAAACGCACACGCCGATCGCATCACTTCTCCTTGGCGGGCACGGCCGCCTCCGTGGAGCTCGCGTCCTCGCCCGCGTACACCTTCTCGCCGGCGATGTAGACCGCGCGAATGTGCGCGCTCGGGTCGAGAAGCTCGCCGTCGACGAGCACGACATCCGCGTCCTTCCCCGCCTCCAGGCTGCCGATCCGCCAGTCGACGCCGAGCGCCGCGGCGGGGTTGATCGTCACGGCCTTCAAGGCCGCATCCTCGGGAAGCCCGTTCGCGATGAGCCGGGCCACGTCGAATCTGAAGCTCTCGATGGCGGCCACGGCGTCGGCCACGGGCAGCAGGCACACGGGCACGCCGGCCCGGGCCAGCTTCGCCGCGACATTGTGCTCGAAGAACGTGATCGGCCGCAACTGGAGCTCCGCGGGGACGATGCAGGGAATCTTCGCCTGGCAGAGAGTCGGCAGCGCATTCACCACGTCGTCCTCGGGCAGCACGTACTTCCGCATGCTCCGGTGCTCCCCGAGGATGCGCATGAGGTGCAGCGTGCTCGTCGCATCGCTCGCCGTGATGATGACGGGCAACTGGCCCTGCACGGCCTGCATGAGCAGGCTCTGCCCTTCCTGGCGCAGGAGCCCGGGAAGCGTGCGCGCGTACCCGGAGCTGAAGCTCATGCACAGGAAGCTGCTCTTCCCCAGCACGATCTCTTCTTTCGCGCGGGCAAGCGGCCGCGCGACGGCTCCCAGCCCGCTCACCAGGTCCCCGGCCGGCGGGCTCAGGCCCAGCGCCGTGAAACCGCACGCGCGGATGCGGTCGTACTCCCGCCCGTACGGCCAGAGCGTCTCGACGACCGAGCCCTGGCCGGAGCCCAGGCCGATCCGCGTGCGCGCGAGCACCATGCCCGGAAACGCCGCGAGCGTCCCGGCATCGACGATCTCCGCCCCGCGGGGCGGCGTCAGGCGCGGCGCGATCGTCACGATCTTGCCGTTCTTGATCAGGATGACGCCGTTCTCGACGACGCCGCCCGTCACGGTCACCACGCGATCGGCGACGATGGCCGTCATGCGGGCCTCGGGAGCCGTCGCGGCGCACAGCGCCAGCACAAGCGCCATCACAGCCGCACCTCCTTCCCCTCCGGCGCCTCGTTCCCCTCGGGTTCCTCGGCATCGCGCGCCTCGGGTTTCTCCGGCGCCGTCACCGTCACGCCGCACCCCTCGCGCCGGAACGCGACCGCGCCGCCGACGAGCACCATGTCGACCGGCGACGTCACGTCCAGAAGCTCGCCGCGCTTGAGCACGATGTCCGCGTCCTTGCCCGGCGCGAGGCTCCCGACGCGGCCGGCGATGCCGAGAGCGCGCGCGGGCTCGATCGTGATGGCGCGCAGCGCCGCCTGCTCCGGAAGCCCGAAGTGCGCGGCCATCGACGCCTGGAAGAACAGGTGCTGCTGCGGCGAGAGCATCGCGTAGAACAAGGTGAAGGAGTCGGTGTTGAGGCTCAGGTTGCGGACGCCGCGCTCCCAGAACTCGGTCGCGATGCCGCGCACGCGGCCGTCGCCGGTGCGGTAGAGCTCCAGGAGATGCGGCCCCACATCGATGTGCACGCGCGTCGCCCGCGACGCCGCGTACTCGCCGGCTTGGCAGCCGCCGTAGGCCACGTGCGTCGCGATGATCGTGAGGCCGAACTCGTCGTGGAAGAGCCTGATCGCCTCGGCGACGCCCCAGCCGCTGTACGTGTGGTTGATGACGGGGATCTTGCCCTCGAAGGCCAGGCGCACGCGCTCGAGGTCGCGGCGCACGGCCGGCCGATCCTTGCGCTTCCCTTCCTCGTACTCGCGCCAGGCGGCCGCGTACTCCCTGCCCTCCGTGAGCAGCCTCCTGAGCATGTACGCCATGCCCATGCGCGTCGCGCCCATGTCGCCGGTGTCGCGCTCGGGGTTGAAGGCCTGCGCGATCTTGAGGCAGCCGGGGTCGCGGACGATCGCCTCGCGGGGGCCCTTGGCCGCCAGCTTGAAGATCACGCTGAAGCCCGCATGGTTCGTGCCGCTTCCCGGCATGGAGTTGACCGTCGTCACGCCCTCGCACAGCGCCTTCTTCACCAGGGGCGAGTCCAGGTCGATGCACTCCGCGGTGCCCAGGTCCGGATTGATCGGAAAGACCATGTCGTTCAGCCCGCCGTCGAGGCCGATGTGCGTGTGCGCCTCGACGATGCCGGGCATGGCCCACAGCCCGCGCGCATCGATGACCGTCGCCCCGGCCGGGACCTTCAGCTTCGCCTGCGTTCCAAGGGCGAGGATCTTGCCGCCGCCGATCAGGATCACGCCGTGATCGATCACCGGTCCCTCGACGGGCACGATCTTGGCGGCGAGCACCGCCGCATCGGCCGCGGGGGCCTCGCCCGCGCACAGCAGCATCGCGAACGCAGCCAGCGCCGTCATCATCGCTTCCCCCCCTTGAACGGATCCAGAATCCTGCCGCGCACGAGCACCGTCTCGACCCGGCTGCCCGGCGCGAACGGCTCGCCGTCGAGCACCACCAGGTTCGCCCAGCGCCCGCGCGCGATCGTCCCCACGCGGTCCGCAAGCCCGACCAGGCGCGCCGGCACGCTCGTCACGGCCCTGAGGGCCGCGTCGGGCGCCAGGCCCCTGCTCACCGCCTCGGCCGCGTAGAACCGGAGATACAGGCTTCCGGCCGCGCCGTCGGACGCGAGCGCGAACGGAATGCCCTTCTCCGCGCAGAGCTGCGGCAGATCCACCCACGACTGCTCGATCCTGCGGCGGTAGGGAGGCGTCAGCACGGCGCCGCGCGCCATGGTCGCGACGTGCTCCCCGGCGCGGCCCAGGCCCTCGGCGCCGACGAGCGTGCACGGGAACCCGCCCTCCTCGGCGAACGCGTTGAGCACGCCCTCGATCTCATCGCCCCGCTCCGCGCGCACGAACACCGGCAGCTCCTGGCGCCGCGCCTGGAGCAGCAGCTCGCTCAGGGGGTCCTTCTGCGGCGGCACGGGCTCCTTGAGGCGGTCCTCCGTGTCGCGCGGCTTGCGATGCGTGTACTCATCGAGCGCCTCGCGGTACTGGCGGCGCGCCTCCTCGTAGCGCGCGAAGTTCCTGAGCACGGTCCGCAGCCCGGCCAGGCGGGCGAGGCGCGCGCTTCCCGACACATCCATGTCGAGGCACGCGAACGGCCGCACGACGAAATCCTCCCGTGCGGCGCCGGGCGCGAGGAACGCGCCCGTGCCCGCGAAGAGCGACGTCTCGCCGCCCCGGAGGAGCAGCCCCAGGACGCCGTAGGCCGCGCACGCCGTGAACACCGGATCGTCGTGCCGCACCATCGCGCTCACGCTCAGGAGGAACGTATCGCCGCCCGCGAAGGGCGGCGCCTGGTCGCTCTCGCCGCCCGAGAAATGCGTTCCGAGGCGGCTCGAGAGGTCGATGAGGCCGGGGATGACGACCTTGCCCTGAAGATCGAGCACCCGCGCGCCCTCGGGCACGGGCAGGCTCGGCCCCACGGCCGCGATCCTGTCCTTGTCGATGACGATGTCCGTGCCCGGAAATCGCCCGCCGTCGCCGGTCAGGACCAGCGCGCCGCGCAGCACCAGATCGCCGCCTGCCGCCGCCGCGGCCGCCCGCTCCTGCGTGAAGACGACCTCGCCGCCGACATACGTCGCGCACACGGATGCGCCCTCGGTGAACGGCATCCCCGCGAGCAGCACGAAGTCGGCGTCCTTGCCCTTCTCGATCGAGCCGGCCCTGCCGGCGATGCCCAGGATTCCGGCCGCCTCGGACGTCACCGCCGCCAGCGCCTTCTCCCGCGGGAACCCGTGCGCCGCGGCGAAGGCCGCCGCGCCGAGGAGGTCATCGCCCTCGAAGCCGGCCGGCACGATCGCCACGCGCACGTTCTTCGCCGCCAGCGCCGCCGGCGTGCAGTCGAACATGTCGAGGCGCGCCCGGTCGGGCGACACGTCGCGCATGTCGCGCGAGCGCGCCGCGAAGGCCGCGCGCCAGACGACCGCCGCGCCCGCGCGCGCGATCTC
>JBFZCA010000438.1:0-4176 GCA_041308205.1 Planctomycetota bacterium
CGTGCGACCTCAGGTGGCCGGAGTGCAGCCTCCCGCCGCTCGACGCGCCCGAGTCGCCGCGCTACCACGCCGCGGGCAGCTACACCGGCTACAAGACGCCGTGGCCGCTCTCGGCGGAGGACTTCCTCGTCTCGGCGCGCGGCGAGGGCGACCGTTTCCGGCTCTACCTCATGGACGCCGGCGGCAACCGCGAGCTCATCTACGAGGGCGCCCACAACATCTGGCACGCGATGCCCGTCGGGCCCCGCCGCCCGCCGCCGCGCCGGCCCGACCTGGTCGCCTGGCCGGGCACCGGGCAGAACCGCACGCAGGTCGCGCCGGGGACGCTCTTCAGCGTCGATGTCTACGAGGGCGTTCCCGACCTCCCGCGCGGCTCGGCGAAGTACCTGCGCGTGTGGCAGCTCGACTACAAGACCTACTCGACCTGGGCCAAGACCTGGCGCAATTCGGGGCCGCCCGTCTCCGTCGTCCAGGAGGAAGGCGTCAAGCGGATTCTCAGCGAGGTCCCGGTCGAGGACGACGGCTCGGTCCACTTCACGGTGCCGGCCGGCGTGTCGGTCTACTTCCAGCTTCTCGACGCGCAGCGCCGCTGTCTCCAGACGATGCGCAGCTTCACCGGCGTCATGCCCGGAGAGCGCCGCGGGTGCATCGGCTGCCACGAGCAGCAGGGAAGCGCCCCGCCGCAGCGGTACGCGCGCGCGGTGAGGCGGCCGCCGGCGCCGCTCTCGCCGCCGCCCTGGGGCGCGCAGAGCATCGGCTACGAGCGCTTCGCGCAGCCCGTCCTCGACCGCCACTGCGGCGCCTGCCACCAGGGCGATGGGAAAGCGCGGGCGACGCTCGACCTGACCCTGCGCCCCGGCCACGACGTCTTCAAGGAGCCCTACCTCACGCTCGTCGGCTCGGCGGGCTGGGGCAACCCGGTTCCCGACCGCGGCCAGGCCGGCTACGGCATCGCCGGCGCCCTCCCGGTCGAGTCCATGGACCCGAGCATGAACGACCCGAAGGCCTACGCGACGCTGCGGCCGATGCGGCTTCTCTCGTACACGAGCCCGCTCATCGCGCGGGCCATGGACGGCTCGCACCACGGCGTCAAGGTCGATCCCGAGGACCTGCGCCGCCTGATGGCCTGGGTCGATGCCTGCTGTCCCTTCATGGGCGAGCCGGAGCTCCGCGCCCTCGGCGACCCCGACTTCGCGGGCATCGAGGACTTGCCGATCCGCCCGCGCGTGGCCACCGCGCCGGTCATCGAACGCCCCTGATTACGCGGCCGCTCAGTGCCCGGTTCCGCAGGACCCGAGCCCGCGCTTCTGCAGGTACTTCTGGTGGTACTCCTCGGCCGGGTAGAACTCGACCGCCGGGACGATCTCCGTGACGATCGGGCCCTTGAGCTTCCCCGAGGCGCCGAGCTTCGCCTTCGACGCGCGCGCGGCCCGTTCCTGCTCGGGCGTGTGGAAGAAAATCGCCGAGCGGTACTGCGTGCCCACATCGGGCCCCTGGCGGTTCGGCGTCGTCGGGTCGTGGCATCCCCAGAACACCTCGAGCAGCCGCTCGTACGTCACCCTGGAAGGATCGAACTCGACGCGCACGGCCTCGGCGTGGCCGGTGCGGTCGGTGCATACATCCTTGTAGGTCGGGTTCGCGAGAGAGCCGCCCGTGTAGCCGACCGCCGTCGCGACGACGCCGGGCACCTCCGTGAAGGCCGCCTCGACGCCCCAGAAGCAGCCCGCCGCGAACACGGCCTTCTCGGTCCGGGCCGGCGCGGGCGCCGCCGCCGGGCCGGCGAAGAGATACGCGTACTCGCCGTAACCTTCCTCGGCGAACCGCGCCGCCGGCACGAAGCGGAGGGACGCCGAGTTGATGCAGTACCTGAGCCCGGTCGGCGCCGGACCGTCCTCGAACACGTGCCCGAGGTGCCCCTCGCTCCGCTTCGCGCGCACCTCCGTCCGGATCATGCCGTGGCTCGTGTCCGGCTTGGCGGCAACGGCTTCCGGGGCGAGCGGCTTCGTGAAGCTCGGCCAGCCGCAGCCCGAGTCGAACTTGTCGCGCGAGCTGAAGAGCGGCGCGCCCGAGATGCGGTCGACGTAGAGCCCCTCGGCCTTGTGGTCCCAGTACTCGTTCTCGAAGGGCCGCTCGGTGCCGTTCTGCACCATGACGCGGTACTGCTCGGGCGTCAGGAGCGCCTTGAGCTCCTCGTCCGTGCGGGGAATCTCGCGATTCGCGCCCCCCGAATTCGTAGGTTCCGTCGCCATGACTCCGTCGCCTCCCCCGGCCGGCCCGGGCCCGTCGCAGCTTCCCGCGCACGACGCGAGCGCAAGCAGCGCCGCAACGCGGCACGCTCCCGTGCATCGCCCGTGAACGCGCATCGATCGGTCTCCTCTCGCGGGCCCTCCGCCACCCTGCCTCACCATTTATACCACGTCGCCGGCCCGGCTCCCACGTCCGGCACTTGACGCGCGCGCGCATCCGGTGGATCCTGTCACCATGCCCGCGCACGCCAGCATCAGCCCCCGAGAACCGCGCGCGCTCCGCCCCCGCGAAGGCCCGCGCCGGCGGCGCGCCGCGCCGCTCTTCCTGGCGGCGCTTCTCATCGCCTCGGCGCGGGCGGACGACGGGGTCCCCCACCGCCGGCTCGCGACGGACAGGTTCCCGGGCGGCGAGGAGCTCAACAACCCGCTCGGCGCCTACATTCCCGAGATCGAGCAGCTCCAGCATGCGGTGCGGCTCGCCAGGATCCTCGAGGAGGAGGCGCAGCGCCTCGGCATCGATCTTGCGGCCGCGCCGCCCGACTTCTTCGAGGAGCAGGTGGCAGCGCTCTCCGTGCGCGAGCCCGATCTTCTCGCCGCGCTCCCCGATCTCGCGCGGGCGGCGGAGACCGCGTCCCCGGCGGGCGCGCTCCGGCTCGAGTCGATCCGGCGCCTGGCCGAAGCCTTCGATGCCTCGCCCTATCGCGAGATCGTCGAACGCTTCTTCGTGAGCTCGGCCCTGCGGGCCCGCGGCGAGCGCAGCTCCGCCGCCTTCTCGCGGAAGCTCAAGGAACTCGCCGAGTTTCTCCGCAACGCGGGCGTCTCCGACTCGCACCTCGACCGCCTGCGCGCCCTGTACCGCCGCGGCGAGGGCGGCGTCCGCCGCGTCCTCCGGAACCTGAGCGCGCTCACGACCCGCGCCGCCGATCGCGCGGGCGCCCTCAAGGTCCCCCCGCTCGCCGTCCCGCTCGTCCTCGCGGCGGCGGGCGCGCTCGGCGTGTTCTTCTTCCTCCGCAGAAAGGAGCGGCCGGAGCCCCCGCCCCCGCCGCTTCCCGACTTCCGCGCCCTCGGCACGCGGGGCGAGGACTTCGCCGAGGCGCTGCTCGCCTTCTACCGCCGCGTGCTCCACGACGCCGGCCTGCCCTTCAGGGGCCGGGTGCTCGCCGATCTTGCGCGCGACGCCGCCGCGCGGCGCCCCGAGATCGCCGCCGGCCTCCCGCCCCTCAACCGCGCCTTCTACGAGATCTGGTACGGCAAGGCGGAGAAGCCGCCCGGCGAGGTCTCCGCGCTCGGCGCGCGGCTCGCCGCCCTGGCGGCCGCAGCGCATCTCGCGCGGCAGGAGTGAGCGATGGGGATCGTGCTCTCTCTCTGCCTGGCCGCAACACCGATCGCGGCGCCATGGGACGGCTTCGAGAGCTTCTTCGCCGTGCTCGATGACGAGAACGTGCGCACGCACGCGCCGGGCGCCGCGGAGCTCATCTTCGTCCTCGGCGAAGCCCCCGGCTCCCCCGCGCCGGCCGCGCTGCGCGAAGCCGTGCGCGGCGGCGCGACCCTCTGCATCGCCACCGAGGACCCCGGCGCGCGCGCGCTCCTCGCGCAGTTCGGGCTGAGCCTCGGCCGCGAGGTCTTCCTCGCCCTGAATCTCTTCGCGTGCTTCAAGGGGCAGCCGGACTGCCCGTTCATCACCGCCTTCGCGGAAGGGTCGCCGCTCCTGGCCGGCGTCGCCGCGCTCGCCCCCAACCGCGCCAGGGAAGTGCGCGGCGCGGGCGAGCCGCTCGCCTTCTTCGGCTCGGGCGGCGACGGGGCTCCCGCCTTCATGCGCGAAGTGCGCGCGGGCCGCGGCCGCGTCATCGCCATCGGCGACCAGAGCCTGTTCATCAATCTGATGCTTCCCGCGCGCGACAACGAGCGGCTCCTCAGGAACCTCATCGCC
>JBFZCA010000439.1:0-4840 GCA_041308205.1 Planctomycetota bacterium
CCCGCGGGGGTGCTCGCGGCGACGAACTCGGGCAAGGTTCCCGACAATGCGGCATGGGTTCGAATCGACCGGAAGTTCGAGCCCCCGCTGGACCTGAGAGACCATCAAGCCCTGGGCGTGCGGGTGGAAGGCGACGGCCTCGGGGAGCTCATCGCGATCAGGCTCGAGAGTCCCCGCCACCTCGCGTTCGGCGCTCTCGCCGACCGTTACATCACCATCGATTTCACGGGGACGCGCGTCTTGACGCTGGTCGAGACCGAATCGACCCGCTGGAGCGACTACGTCTGGAACGACGGCAAGTGGCTCTACAACGCCTACCGCGAGACGATCGATTTCGGCGCGGTCGAGTCGGCGAGCTTGTGGTACAACGGCCTGCCGCGCGGCCGCGAGGCGCGGTGCGTCATCGGCGCCGTGAAGGCGATGCCGATGGTCCCCGCGGCGGTGAGGAATCCCGTGCTCACGGTCAACGATACGGCCGTGTCCCTCCCCGTGGAGATTCCTTCGGGCGGCCGCATCGAGCTCGACGGAAGCGGCGGCTGCACGCTCTACGGCCCGAAGGGCGAGACGCTCGCCCGCGTGTCCCCCTCGGGGCCCATCCCCACGCTCCCGAACGGCGACAACCGGATCCGATTCTCGTGCGATCGGGCCGCAGGCTTGAACCCGCGCGCGAAGGTCACCGTCATCTCGCACGGCGATCCGCTCTGACGCCGCGTCTCCGCCGGCCCCGCGCCTATGTCCCCGCGCCGCCGCCCGAGTTCTCGGCGAACACCTTGCGCACGTTCTCGCTCGTGCCGAGGAGTACGAGGATGTCGCCCGGCTGGACGTTCGAGCCCGCATCGGGATTGGTGAGCACCTCCGCGCCGCGGCGAATGGCGATGACCGTGACGCCGAGGCGCCGCCTGAGGTTGGACTCGCCGAGCGGCTTGCCGGCCACCGGCGCGCCCGGCTCGACCCTGAGGCTCGCGATCTCCATGTCGCTGAAGTACGCGGCCACGTCCCTGGCCGAAAGCGCGCCGGCCGGGCGCCTCCCCATCGCCTCGCTGCGCTCCGCGCGCAAGTCCGCCACGAGGCGCTCGATCTCGTTGCGCGGGATGAGGTACTTGGCCAGAATGCGCGCGAAGATCTCGACGGCGGTCTCGAACTCCGCGGGCACGACCTCGTCGGCGCCGGCCTCGACCAGCGACTCGATCTCCTGGAGGTACTGCGTGCGCACGACCGCCTGGATGCGCGGATTGAGGCGCTTGGCCGCCGCGACCGTCCTGCGCGTCGCAACCGGGTCGGGAATCGCCACCAGGATCACGCGCGCATCCCTGACGTGCACGTGGAGCAGCACGGCCTCGTTGCTCGCGTCGCCGTAGTGAATGGGCTCGCCGGCGCGCCGCTCGCGCCTGACCGTGTCGGGGTTCATCTCGATGATCGCGTACGGCACGCCCGCGACCTTCGAGGCCTTCGCCACGTTGCGGCCGGTGATGCCGAAGCCGACGATGATCGTGTGGTTCTTGATGTGCTCGCGCGCGCCGAGGCCGCGGTACTGGAGCGCCCGCGCCATGCGGGCGAGCGGCGGCAGCGCCCCCAGCCGGTCGATGAGGAGCGGCGTCCCGGCCACGACGAACGGCGTCGCCGCCATGGTGATGATCGAGACCGCGAGGAAGAGCTGGTACCCGGGCTCGCTGATGAGGCCCTCGCCCAGGCCGGTCCTCGCGAGGATGAACGAGAACTCGCCGATCTGCGCGAGCGCCAGGGCGGCGAGCAGCGTGGCGCGCAGCGGCAGCCGGAGCACCCACCCGGCGAAGGCGCAGATGAGGGCCTTGCCGGCGAACACGCCGGCGGTGACGAGCAGCGTCATTCCCAGATGGCCGCGCAGGAACGGCACGTCGAGCAGCATGCCCACCGAGATGAAGAAGAAGCTCGAAAAGACATCGCGGAAGGGCATGACCGATCCGAGGGCGTGGTGGCTGTACTCCGACTCGGAGATGATGAGCCCGGCGAGGAACGCGCCCAGGGCGAGCGACAGCCCCGCGAGCGACGTGAGCCACGCCACGAAGAAGCAGATGATGAGCACGGCGAAGAGGAAGATCTCCCGGTTGCGCGTCCGGGAGACCTGGTACAGGAGGAACGGCACGACCCAGCGCGCGAGCACGGCGATGCCCGCGAGCAGCCCGAGCCCGATCAGCACGGCCGCGAGCGGGTCGGCGCGCCCGCCGGTCTTCCCGGCCAGCAGCGGCAGCAGAATCACCATGGGCACGACCGCGAGGTCCTGGAGAATCAGGATGCCGACCGCGGTCTTGCCGTGCGGGCTGTCGACCTCCGACCGTTCCTGCAGCAGCCGCAGGACGATGGCGGTGCTGCTCGGGGCGAGGAGAAAGCCGATGAAGACCGCCGGGCCCCATCCCTCGGCGCCGAAGAAACCGGCGGCGAGCATGCCCGCCGCGATCGTCAGCGTGACCTGCAGCGTGCCGCCGACCTGCGCGATGTGCCTGATCCTCCACAGGCTCTTGAACGAGAACTCGGCGCCGATCGTGAAGAGCAGGAGCACGATGCCTATTTCCGCGGTCGTCGCGATCCGCTCGGCCGACGAGAGGAGCCCGAGCCCGTGCGGCCCCGCCAGGACGCCGGTGATGAGGAACCCGACGATGGCCGGCAGCCGCAGCCGGTGGCAGGCATACAGCACCGCCACGGCGAGGCTCAGGACGACGACCATGTTCTTGAGAAGCGGCAGTTCCATGGGTGCTACGTCCGCGGCATCATAGCATCATCGCTCGCTACTTGCCGCAGCAATGCTTGTATTTCTTGCCGCTGCCGCAGGGGCACGGCTCGTTGCGGCCCGGCACGGGAGCCGCCGTGATCGGGGGAGACGGCGGGCGCTCCCCGAAGGAGAACTCTCCGCCCTTGGCGCCGAAGGGATCGGCGGGCAGCGCAAGCCCGGCGAACCGGTCGTCGCCCCCGCCCTCGTGCTCCTCGCGCTCCTCCGCCGCATCCTCCGGCTCCTCGTCCTCCGGGGCGTCCGCGGCATCGGGGTGCGTGGCGCGGTACTTGCGCATGCCCTCGTCGAGCACCTCGTCGGCGTCATCGCGCAGCCCGAAGACATCGACGAGCGCGCGCAGCTGGTCCCGCACCATGTCCTCGAAGATCTCGTCCTGGACGGCGAACTCGCACCGCGCGTCCCCGCGGCGGAAGATCTCGAGCATGCGCTTCGCGAGATCCGTATTCCCCGCGGCGATCAGCGTGGAAAACACCGCCTCGGGCTCCGCGTGCTGCGCGAGCAGATCGAAGAAGTGCGCGGCGTAGCCGCCGGCTCGCTCCGTCGCGAGGGCGGCGACGAGTTCCGCGAGCTTGCCCGCGAGATCCTTGGAGCGGACGCGCGCAAAGGACTCCGCCCAGGCGTCCAGGACGCGATCGCCGATCGCCCGCGCCGCGGCTTCGACGCACGGCCAGTTCCCGCCGTCCCCTTCGATATGCGCGATGATGCCGGCAAGGTGGCGCTCGGGCGCCTTCACGGCCAGCAGCAGCCTGCTGTTGCTCCTGACATGCAGATCGGGGCTCGCGGCGAGCGCAACGAGATCCTCCTCGGACGCCTCGCTCGCCAGGCGCGCGAGGAGCGCCGGCGGGACCCAGGGTTCGTCCAGACGCAGAAGATCGCCGAGCGCGGTCCCGCCGCCGCCCGCCCGCGCGAGCTCCTTCTCCGCATCGCGCCCCCGGATCGCCTTGGCGAGGAACATGCCGTACAGCAGCGCGAGCGATTCCTGGTCGCAACCGCGCAGGGACCGCAGCATCTTCTGCGCCGATGTCGCCGCGACGCATGCCGCGAGCGCGCCGCCGAGCGGCCGGAACTCGGGATCGTCGGCGGCGGCGCGGGCGAGCGCCTCGGCGGCCATGTCGGCAAGCAGCACCGCGAGCCTCACGACATTACCCTCGTCCGCGAAACGCGCGATCCGGCGCCTGCGCTCCGCCGTCATGACCGCGGCGCCGCGGCGCGCGGCCGCGGGGTCGGCAACGGGCAAGAACACGGCGAAACGATCCTCGCGGAGCGCCTTGCGCGGCGCCTCGTCCTCGCCGGGCGCCGGGCCGAGCACCGCATCCTCGACGCGAAACCACAGATCCTCTCCCATGCCCGCGCGCTCCAGCTCGGCGCACAGGTCGAAGAGATCGTGCGACTCGCCCTCCGATTCTTCCGACCAGTCATCATCGGCGTGCAGGAAGACGTCGACGAGCCTCTCGGCGCCCTCGGCGACGGCCGTCTCGGCGCCCGCGAGGATGAGCCCCGCGAGCGCGCGGCACGCGGTCGACGGATCATCGGTCGAATGGAGGACCTCGAGCAGCCGCGGCGCCGCCTCGCTCGCACGCATCGCCGCCAGGCCCTGGACGCCCGCCGCGTGCACGCAGTCGTAGTCGCTCTGCAGGGCCGTCTCGAAGAGCGCGCGATGCTCCCGCGGCGCCGCCCGGGCCAAGAAGCGCAGGGCCGCGCAGTAGCCGTGGCCGCCCTCGTAGTCGGGAAGCCGCTCGACGAGCCCCTCGACGACCTGCGCCGCAGCCTCGGCGGCCGCCCCGGGGGGAAAATCGTCGAGAAAATGCTGGATCACGGCGCCTTCCTCGTCGGGCGCAAGCACATGCGCGAGCGCGCCGGCCGGCAGCGCCGCGCCGCGCCGCGCCATCGCGTGCAACACCCACACGAGCCCGTGGTCCCGGCCTTCCCGCAGGCACGCCTCGGCCTTCTCGGCGAGCTTCGCGGCCGTCCAGACCGGGCGATCGCGGGCCGGCATCGCCGCCTGATCGGGGAGCACGACGCTGATCCGCCCCGCTTCCACATCTGCGGGCGTCAGCCCATCGAGCTCCTCCTGGG
>JBFZCA010000440.1:0-3101 GCA_041308205.1 Planctomycetota bacterium
CCCCCACCCCGCAACGCCGCTGGCCGGCGCTGCATCGACGCTCGGCGCCGAACAGGCGCCCGCGACCGAAGCGATGGCGCTCAAGGCCGTGGCCCTCGCACGGCTCGCCTGCCCGTGCGCCAACATTCCGGCGACGACCGCCCTGGCGACGATCAACCGCACGGACGGCCGCGAGTCCGCCCTCCGGGCCGGCGCGAACGTCGTCATGCCGAACCTGACGCCGGCCCGCTACCGGCGGCTCTACGAGATCTACCCGGAGAAAGCCTGCCTCGACGAATCGTCCGCGCAGTGCGACGAGTGCATCAAGGCGCGCATCCGCGCGATCGGGCGCACGATCGGCACGGGGCCGGGTGCGCGCGCCGCGCCGCCGCGATGAGGGCCGCGCTTGCGCGCGCGATCGGCCCGAGGGTATGCTGGCGTGCGGGGCGGTGGTCGGCCGGGAGGAGGGCCTCCCGGCGCGCCGCGCGATTCTCCCCGCCCGCACGACGCCCCGCCGCGCGGGATCCTGCACGGAGCAAGAACGCACATGCTGCATCGATCGAGTCGCCGGGAATTCGTCGGACGGCTTGCGCTGGCCGGCGCGCTGTCACCCGCCGCCGTCCGGGCGGCGGCCTCGGCGCCGGCGCCGCAGCTCGAAAGCGAGTTCTTCACCGCCGCGTTCGACTGCGCGTCGGGCCGGCTGCACATCGGGCGGCGCGGCGGCGACACCCTCGTGTCCGGCGCCCTGGCGTGCGCGGTGACGAGCGGCGGCGTGCGCACGACGGGCGATGCCGCGTACCGGCACGCCGTCGAGACGATGCCGGTGCGCGACCTCTTGGGCGAAGGAGGCCGGCTCGTCGCGCGCTCGAGCGACGGCCAACGCGAGCTTGACTTCGAGCTCCGCGTCTCCTGTTACGACGGGCGGCAGGCAGCCTTCGTCGAGGTCCTCTGCCGGAACGTGTCGGCGCGGCCGATCGTGATCGAGCGCATCGAGTCCATCCGCGCGGCGGCGGCGGACGGCGGCATGCTGCTCTGGCCCGGGGTGACGAAGGGGCTCACGAACGGCCCCATGTACTACGACCCCGGCCGCGTCGTCGATCTCTCCTCGCCCGGCGGGAGCCCCCTGCGAAGCTGGTGGAACGTGGGCCTCTTCCGCGGCTACCGGAGCGAGGGCCTCGCGTGCGGCTTCGTCGAGAACCAGACCGCGCTCGGCCAGGTGTCGTTCCGCCGCCGTGACGGCGGCGCGTTCGACCTCGCCGCCGAATCCGTCCTCGCCAAGGGCTTCGAGCTCCCGCCCGGCCGCGCAATCGCCTCGGGCAGGTTCATGCTCGCCATCGCGCCCGATCCCTACGCCGCGCTCGAGCGCTATGCCGAAGCCATGGGCGCGCTGCTCGGCGCCCGCACGCATTCCGTCCTCAACGGCTGGTGCGACTGGTTCTTCGCCTTCGAATCCATCACCGAGGACGAAGTGCTCCGCAACGCGGAGTTCGCGGCGCGCGCGCTGAAACCGTACGGCCTGGAGTACATCCAGGTCGACGAGGGCTTCCAGCGCTGGCACGGCGACTGGGAGGGCAACGCCAAGTTCCCGCACGGCATGCGCTGGCTCGCCGATCGCATCCGCGCGCTCGGGCTCAAGCCCGGCATCTGGCTCGCCCCGTACGTCATCGCCGAGCCCGCCGAGGTGTTCCGGCAGCACCCCGAGTGGCTCCTGCGGCATCCGGACGGCCGGCTCAAGCGGGTGGGGCCCTGGCCGAGCGAGGATTCGGACTGGGCGCGGAACGAGAATCCGAAGCGCTACGGGCTCGACATCACGCACCCCGGCGCGGCCGAGTGGCTCGGGGCGCTCTTCGACACCGTGGCCAAGGGCTGGGGCTACGACATGATCAAGATCGACTTCGTCGACTGGTCGCTCCTGTCGGCGCACCGCTACCGCGATCCCTCCGTCACGCGGGCGGCGGCGTACCGCAAGGGCGTCGAGATCATGCGCCGCGCGATGGGGCCGGACCGCCATCTCCTCGACTGCGGTCCCGGGCCCGTGAGCGTGGGGTTGCTCGACAGCATGCGCATCGAGCTCGACCAGCCGCCGGTCACGTGGAAGCAGTACTTCCTGCAATCGGCAAGCAGCGCCCCGGCCGCGGCCAAGCGCTACTACTTTCACAAGCGCGCCTGGATCAACGACGCCGACCACGTCTGCCTGAATCTCCTGCCGCCCCTCCAGGCCCAGGCCGCGGCGACCATCATCGCGCTCTCGGGCGGCAATCTCCTCTCGGGCGACCGGCTCCCCGACCTCGATCCCGCGCGCCTGGAGATCCTGAAGAAGGTCCTGCCCGCCTACGGCGAGGCCGCGCGCCCCGTCGATCTCTTCGACACCGATCTCCACACGACCTTCGCCCTCGAGATCCGGAAGCCGTTCGGCGCGTGGACGGTCGCCGGCATATTCAACACAAGCGAAACCGAGGCTGTCGAGCGGGAGTGGCCGCTCGAACGCCTGTGGCTCGACCCCGGGAAGACGTACGTCGCCTACGACTTCTGGAAGGAGCGCCTGCACGGCGAGGTGACCGGGGCTCTGCGCGTCCGGATCCCGCCCGCGAGCGTCGCCCTTCTCTCCTTGCACGAGAAACGGGGAACGCCCCAGGTGGTCTCGACGGACCGCCACGTGCTCCAGGGCGCCATCGAGATCGAGCACGTGCGCTGGGACGAACGCGCGCGCACGCTCGAGGGCGTATCGCTGGGGCCGCAAGGAACGGCGCACAACGTCGCCGTCTACATGCCGGAGCCCCATCCCTGGGTCCAGGGCGGGCCGTACCTCTTCCGCGACTTCCCGGGCTACACGCTCAAGATGATGAACGACCGCATCCTCAGGGTGCACGTGCGCTTCGACGGCGGAACGCGCGTTCCCTGGGCGGTTCGCTGCGACGAGCTGTTCGGGCGCGGCTGAGACGGCCTGCCGGCGCGGGCGGCGGATGACCGCCCGGCCGGCCGGAGCCCGACGACGCCACGCCTCACGAAAGGAGAAGCGCCATGAGAATCCTCGCACCCATCCTTCAGGCTGCGCTGCTGCTCGGGGCGGCCGCGCTCTCCGCCGCGGAGCCGGCGGCGCCCGCCGCCGAGACCCCGCGCGC
>JBFZCA010000441.1:0-2807 GCA_041308205.1 Planctomycetota bacterium
CGGGGCGTGCAAACGGCCGGAACGTGGCGGGAACGCCGGACGGCGCCGGCGGCGCGTCGCCGTGGAGCTTGTACGGCGGCCATACCCCTTCGATCGGCGCGAGCCCGCCGCCCGTCTCGAATGCCATGCCTGCGAAGGGGTTCGGCGCGGCGCCCACCTCGTCGACCCAGAACCTGTGCGGCCCGCCGTCGACCCTGGGCGTGTGGCTCGCCGAGACGCCGAGAACGATCCGCACGACCCGTGCGGGATTGCAGCGGTCGCCCGGGCCGCCGCGGCGCCCGGCGGCGGGCGAATCCGGCCAGTAGTGGAAATCCTCGGGCCTCAGCGTGAAGCGCTTCCATTCCGTTTCGAGCGCGAACACCGCGATCCAGCGCGAGCCGTCCTCCTCGTTGAGCTCGATTGCGAGCTGGGGCGTGCGGGCATCGCCGCGCGCGGAGAAGCACAGAAGCTCGTGCCCTTCGGGAAACAGGCCAGGGAGGACGGGCGACGCGCACGTGAACCAGCCGGTGAGCTTCTCGATCGACACGGCGAGGCACTTCCCCTTGCCGCCGGGCGCGCCGGCCTCGCACGCGAGTCGCGCCGGCAGCGAGGGATCGTTCGTGGCGCGCGTCCAGGCGCCGAGCGCGGACGCGTCCTCGAAGTCGAGCGCCACGTGCGCGGCCGCGACGGCCTGGAGCTCCGCGGCGACGGTCGCGCGATCGATCCAACGGTCGCGGTGGCGCCACACGGGGTTCTCGAACGGCGGGCCGCCGAGGAGCAGCAGCTTGCCGCCTGCCTTCAAGTACGCATCGAGCGCCGCGAGTCCCTCCGCGGGATACGTGCGCGCGTTGGGAATCACGAAAAGCGATAGCGCCGCGACCGCGCGCTCGTCGCAGGCGGCCGCGCCGTCGAAAAGCTCGATATCGACCTCCAGGGCGTCCCGGAGGCTGCGGGCCAGCCGCGCCGGCAGGGTCGCATCGCCGCCGGGAAACGCCTCGTTGAAGATGCCGATCTTCTCGCCGCCGGCGGCGCGCCCCGCCGGCACGGCGAGCGCGAGGGCCGCGGCGAGGCGAAGCGCAAGAACCGTGCGGCGCCTCGCCGGGGCGGTGTTGCGTCCGCCCGCGAAGGCCGGACGGCGCAGCGCATCCCGAGAGGTCGAGTACGATATGCGGTGATGCCGCGTGCTCCTATCCATCATGCGTGCACGTCCTCGTCGCTACTATAGGTGGAAGCGGCGGACGACGTCAACTGCCGCGAGCCGGAGGCGCTGCTCGGGCGGCACGGCGTATTGGTATCGCAGTGCGATGCCGGTAAGGTAGATGCGTGACCATGGAGGTGTCGATACCATGAGCCTTGGTGTGACCTACCCGCACATCGAGAAATCAGAAGGCGTACCCGCACGCTTGAAGCGGTTGCCGCGCGTGCGGGTCGCGCAAATCGTCATGGACCATATCGCCCACGGCTGGTCGGCGGAGGAGATCTGCCGCCAGCACCCGCACCTGCTGCCCGTCGAGGTCTACGCGTCGCTCGCCTACTACTTCGACCATCAAGACGAGATGGACGGCGAGATCCGCGCCGAATGGGAGCAGGCCGAGCACGCGTCGGCCGAGTCCGCCCCTTCTCCTTTCGTCCTCCGCATGAAGGCAGACCGCGGGGCGCGGCTCGGCCGGGCCTGACGGTGCGTGCCGGACTGTTGCTCAACTCCCAGATCGAACCGGACTGGTCGAATGCGGGTAGAGTTCTACCCGCGGAATGTCCCTCCGGTTCGCTGCGCCAGGCGCTCGAGAAACGGTCTGCCGCACGTCCACTCGTCGCCGCTCCTTGGCCCCGCGTACACGGTGTGGATGGTCACGAGAGCGTCTTTACAGATGGCGATGATATATGCAAGGAGCATCTCCGGATCGTGCCCCTCGAAGAAGCCGTCTGAAACAAGGATGATGCACGCCTCTGAGATGGGGACAGACCGCAAGAGCCTGAGCGCGTGCCTCACGGATCGGAACAAGTGCGGTGCGGACGAGGAACGCGAGGCGCCGGCAACCCAATCGGCAAGAGCGGTTCTGTTCTGTTCGTTCAATACAAGCGGCGGGTCGCCCAGCACCGCATCTTCTGGCTGGTCGAGCAGCATGACCGAGGCCGCGGAATCCTCCGGCAAGTCCTCGATCGTCTGGATTACCTCCTGCTTCATGACCGCGAACGCGGATTGCCCGCTGGGCGTCAACCACCCCATGTTCGCCGATAGATCGATGAGGAAGATGACACCCGTGCCGTGGCAATTCGAGACGCCGCAGTCAAGATCGTCGGGCGTCGGGTCAGGACCGCACCGCGTGAAAGGCTCAGGCGGCTGCGAGGTCCCGGCGAAGAGGTGACCGAGCAGCCCGAGCGCGTCGGCCGCGTCAATATGTCCGTCGTCGTTGCAGTCGGCTGCATCGAAGCAGGGAATCGGCGTATCCTGAAACACGTGCCTCAGAATCCGCACGGCATCGGAGACGTTGACCGTGTGGTCTCCGTTCGCGTCTCCGCGCTTGAATGCCGCGCCGAGACCGGGAGCGGCCCCCACGAACACCACTAAGACGACTCGGGCAGCATGGGAGCATGAATTGGCGTTCATTGTCATTGCTCGCCGGGGTCCTGCGCGTCCGTGCCGTGGCCGGCATACACGGATGCGAAGCAATCACGCCCTGTCCATCGTCCGCTACGCTGCACGACGCGGGTGACGAGAACATCGTGCAAGGGAATTGAAAGAAACGCACGGAGGAGGAGGATAGCCGTTCACGCTTTGCTCACCGCGTTCGCGCAGACGGACAGGCGTCAAGTCCGAGAGCGAAGAC
>JBFZCA010000442.1:0-5792 GCA_041308205.1 Planctomycetota bacterium
GGAGCGCAAGGAGAACGTGCTCGAGCTTCTGGGCACGAAAGTGAAGTACGTGCCGCGCGCGAGCCTCCACGAGCTCTTCGCGCGCATGCCGGTGACCGACGAGGTCAGGGAAGTCGCGGCCGCGCTCCGGAAGAACGCACGCGCGGTGGTGGAACCGAAGCCCGACGACTTCCTCAACTCCGCGCGTTCCTACACGACCGCCAAGCGCCTCATGCGCATGGAAGGCGCGAACGCCATCACGACCGACTGCCTGGGCATGGTCTCCTCGCGCGCCGTCCCGACGCCGCCCTGCATGGGCGTCTCGATGTTCCTCGATGCCGGCGTGACGTACGGCTGCGAGGCCGATCTCAACGGCGCGCTCGGGCTCCTCTTCGTGAGCTACCTCTTCGACAAGTCGGGGTTCATGAACGATCCGGTGCCGGAGACGCGCAGGAACACGCTCATCGCGGCGCACTGCTCGTGCGGCACGAAGCTCAACGGGTTCTCGGAGGGGCCCGAGCCGTACATCGCCCGCTCGCACTCGGAATCCAACATCGGCGTCTGCCCGCAAGTCCTGTGGCGCGAGCACATGCCCGTTACCATGGTCAATTTCCGCGGGCCTCGCGAGCTCATCCTCGATACCGGCAAGGTCGTCGGGAACATCGACACGCCGCCCGCGGGCGGCTGCCGCACCAGCGTCGAGCTCGCCATGGACCGCGTCCGGGACTGCCGCGATGTCCTCGGCTTCCACCAGATGGTCTTCTACGGCGATCACCGCCGCGATGTGGAGGCCTTCTGCCAGCTCTACGGCATCAAGGTCGTGAACTCGGACGCGCAGGCGTAGCCGGCGCACGAATTCCAGTCTTCTCGCGGAGCCCGGCAGGGGGGCGGCGTGGAGGACGGGCTATCGCGCACGGTCGAGATTCGCGGGGCGACCGAGGAGGCCATCCAGCTCGGCGCCGAGCATGCGGTCACGGCGGCGTTGCGATTGGATGCGGGCGCCGGCCGGATCGCGAACGTCACGAGCGTTACGCGCAGCCGCCTGCCGTATGCGGAGGACGGTAACGAAATGCTCGGGAGGAACACAACGTTGACATGCGTCACGTGACACGGTACAATTCAGCGGTGATAAAGACGTTCGCGGACAAACGCACTCGGGAACTATTCACGACGGGGAGAGCGACGCGCTTTCCTGCCGATGTTGCTCGTCGAGCCGCGCGCAAGTTGGAATACGTAGATCTGGCGACGAACTTGGACGACCTGAGAGTGCCACCCGGCAATCGGCTCCATGCGCTCAAAGGTGACCGTGGGGGCCAGCACGCCATTGCCGTGAACGATCAGTGGCGTGTCTGCTTTCGGTTCGTTGACGGCGACGCGTACGATGTCGAGATCTGCGACTATCATTGACGGCGAGGGATGCAATGAGCGTGCCCAATACGAGGCAAATGAAGCGTCGGCCGACCCATCCCGGTGAAATGCTGGGCGAGGACTTCATGCCGGACTACGGACTCACCGTCGTCGGGCTCGCTGCGGCGGTGGGCGTGTCGCGCCAGTCGATCAACGAACTGCTGCGGGGCCGGCGGGCCGTCAGTCCGCAGATGGCTCTGCGTCTTTCTCGCCTGTTTGGCAATTCTCCCGAATTCTGGCTGAACGCGCAGCGAGCAGTCGATCTCTGGGATGCGACGCAGGCGATCAAGCGTGACATGGCGCGCATCAAGCCGCTGCACGTCGCATGAGCCCGAAGGCACGATCTCATCATGCATACCGCAGCCGCCCGCGCGGCACGGGGATTGCGCGACCGAGTTCCTTGGCCGTGCGAAGCCACTCATCGATGACCGTCTCGGCGTTCGCGACGGCTTCGCGATAGGTGGCGCCATCCGCCATGCAGCCCGGCAACTCGGGCACTTCGACCACGAAGGACTGGTCCTCGTCGCTCCAGTATATGATCATCTCGTACTTACTCATTGCGTTCCATCTCCAGCCCGTACCTGAGTATCACCAGTCTGATCTGCTTGACCTGGTACGGTTTCGCCGCGGATCCTCTCGGCTGCAAGTTCAGGATTTCTTCGACCCCCTCTCGAGTGAATATGCGATGGTCGTCGCGCACTCGCTCCGCGAAGCCGAACCGAGCCAGAAGCCGTACGAGATCCGAGAAACGAATACCGGCATCCGATCTTCCGGAAAGGATCTTCTCGAGTGTCTTGTCGAGTTTTCCCACGGAGGTCTCTCGCCCTCCCGCCGCGCGGCTCTCGCCCCGGCGAAGAAAACGCCTCTCTCTCACGAGTTCCCGACGATTCTATTCGAGCACGATACGACGGTCAACGGACCGCGGTGCCTGCCGAGCACGGAGACTCCGCGTCACGCGCCGGGAGTGAAGCCACGGTCGCTGTACGCGGACGTGTGCAGGAAGTCCCCGACCCCGTAGAGGAGCCCGCGGCGGTTTCGGGGCTCCCGCGTGTGTCAAGGGACGGCGATCCTGGGGCGCGGCGCATCGCCCGCGGCCGGGCGCGATCATGTACAATACGAGCGGCCGCGGCAGGCGGTGCCGGCGGCGTTGCGATCGGCGAGGCGAGACCGGCGGGAGGAACGTGTCATGATGCGTACGCGCGATGCGGCGGTCGGCCTCGTGCTCTTTGCGGCGTCCGCGGCGGCTGCGGGCGAGGCGCCCGCGTGGCGGCAGCTCTTCAACGGCAAGGACCTGACGGGCTGGAAGGTCAAGATCGCCGGCCACGAGCTCGGCGACAACTTCGGCAACACGTTCCGCGTCGAGGACGGCGTGCTCAAGGTCAGGTACGACGCGTACGCGGACTTCGGGGGCAAGTTCGGGCACATCTTCTACAACGAGGAGTTCTCGCACTATCTCCTCCGCGTCGAGTACCGGTTCACCGGCGACCAGACGCCGGGCGGCCCGGGCTGGGCGTTCCGGAACAGCGGCATCATGATCCACGGCCAGGCGCCCGAGACCATGGCAAAGGACCAGAGCTTCCCCGTGTCGATCGAGGTGCAGCTTCTCGGCGGCTCCGGCACGGGGACGCGCACCACCGCCAACCTCTGCACGCCGGGCACCAACGTCGTCATGAACGGCAGGCTGCACACACAGCACTGCACGAACTCGACATCGAAGACCTACCACGGCGACCAGTGGGTGACGGTCCTCCTCGACGTGCGCGGCGATCGCGTGAAGCACGTCATCGACGGGGAGACGGTGCTCGAGTACGCGGAGACGCAGCTCGACCCGCAGGACGGCGACGCGAAGAAGCTGTGCGCGGCCGGACAGGAGCTGCTGCTCCGGCGGGGAACGATCTCGCTCCAGTCGGAGAGCCATCCCGTGGAGTTCCGCAGGGTGGAGATCCTGGAGCTCGACGAAGACGCCCCCGGCGCCCGCCCGGCGTCCGCGGCGGCCGCCGCGCGGCCCAACGTGATCGTGGTGATCACCGACGACCAGGGCTACGGCGAGCTGTCGAGCCACGGCAACCCGGTGCTCCGGACCCCGCACCTGGACCGCCTGCGCAGCGAGAGCGTGCGGCTCACCGATTTCCATGCCGCGCCGATGTGCACTCCCACGCGCGGCCAGCTCATGACCGGGCGGGACGCGCTGCGCAACGGCGCGATGAACGTGAGCAGCGGCCGCACGCTGCTCCGGCGCGGCATCCCGACGATGGCGGACCTGTTCGCGGCCTCCGGCTGGCGCACCGGGCTCTTCGGCAAGTGGCATCTGGGCGACGCCTATCCCTACCGGCCGCAGGATCGCGGCTTCCACGAGAGCCTCTGGTTTCCCTCGTCGCACATAGGCTCCCTGCCCGACGCGTGGGAGAACGACTACTTCGACGACACCTATATCCACAACGGCCGCGCTCGCGCCTTCAAGGGCTACACGACGGACGTCTTCTTCGGCGAGGCCATCGCCTGGATGAAGGCGGAGGCGGCCGCGGGGAGGCCGTTCTTCTGCTATCTGGCGACCGCCGCGCCGCACGGGCCGCACTTCGTGCCCGACCGCTGCCGCGCGCCCGTCCGCGCCGCGCTCGAGGCCGCGCGGGAGAAACTGGCGAGTCAACGTCCCGAGGAGACGCGCGCGATGGATGCGAACGTCGAGCGGGAGCTCGTCAGCTACCTGGCGATGATCGCCGACATCGACGAGCACATGGGTCGCCTGGAGGCCTTCCTGCGCGAGCAGGGCCTGCGCGAGAACACGCTGCTCATCTTCCTCACCGACAACGGCAGCACCTTCGGGCCGCGGTACTTCAACGCGGGCATGAAGGGCGGCAAGACGACGCTCTGGGAGGGCGGGCACCGCGTGCCCTGCTTCGTGCGCTGGCCCGCGGGCAGGCTGCGCCCCGCGGGGGACGTCGGCGGGCTCACGCAAGTCCAGGACATCCTGCCGACGCTCGTCGATCTCCTGGGGCTCGAGGCGCCGGCCGGCGCGCGGTTCGACGGCTCGAGCCTCGCGGGCGTGTTGCGCGGCAGCGCGCCCGTGCCGGAGGAGCGCATGCTGGTCATCAACTACAGCCGCATGCCGCTCGACGCCGTGCGTCCGACGGCGGACAACGCGGCCGTGCCGCGCAGGACGGGCGCGGCGGTGCTCTGGAAGCGCTGGCGCCTGCTCGAAGACGCGGCGCTGTACAACCTCGACGATGATCCCCTGCAGGAGCGCAACGTCATCGAGCGCCATCCGGAGGTGGCGGCGGCGATGCGCGCGCATCTCGACGCCTGGTGGGACGGCGTGAAGGACCAGGTCGGCACCTTCAGCGCGTCGGTCATCGGTCACGAGCAGGAAAACCCGGTCAGGCTCAGCGCATGCGAATGGGCGGACGTGTTCGTGGATCAGCAGGCGCAGGCGCGCCGCGGCGCGCGCAAGATCGGCGCGTGGCACATCGAGGTCGCCGTGGCGGGCGAGTACGCCTTCACGCTCAGCCGCTGGCCGTACGCCTCCGGCCTGCGCCTCCGCGATGGCATTGCCGAAACCCGCGTAACGGACGGCGTGCTGCCTGCGGGCGAGGGCTGGCCCGTGGCGGAGGCGCGCCTCCGCGCGGGCGGATCGGAACGGCGCGCCGCTGTCGGGGCGGAAACGCGGGCGGTGCGCTTCGTCCTGCCGCTCGCGGCCGGGCGCACCACGCTGGAGACCGCCTTCCTCGGCGCCGATGGCGGCGAAATCGCGGGCGCCTACTACGTGACGGCCGAACGCCTGCCGGCGGTCGCCCGGCCCGTCAAGCTCATCCTCGACACCGACATGTCGGGGGACGCGGACGACGCGGGCGCGCTGGCGTTGCTGCACGCGCTGGCCGACCGAGGGGAGTGCGAGCTGCTTGCCACGGTGGTGAACCGCGCGGACCGCACGAAGGCGTCCGCCGCCGCCGTGGATGCGATCAACACCTACTACGGCCGGCCCGATCTCCCCATCGGGACGGACAAGGCGGGGCCGACGGCGCGCCGGAGAACGAGTCAGTACGCGCCGGGGCTGCGCGATGGCTTCCCGCACGACAGTCTTCCGGACGACCGGATGCCGGACGCGCTCGACGTCTACCGCCGCGTGCTGGCGGCGCAACCCGACGGCAGCGTGACCGTGTGCAGCGTCGGCGCCCTCTCGAACCTCGCCGAGCTGTGCCGGCGCGAGCCCGCGCTCGTGCGGGCCAAGGTGCGGCGCGCGGTGGTGATGGGCGGCGAGTTCCCGCCGAAGGAGGCGCCGGAGACCAACATCGCGACGCATCCGGACGCGGCGCGCTTCTTCGCGGCCGAGTGGCCGACCGAGATCGTGTGGCAGGGGTTCGAGGCGGGGCACCCCGTGATGACCGGAGAAGCGCTCAGGCGGACGCCCG
>JBFZCA010000443.1:0-4138 GCA_041308205.1 Planctomycetota bacterium
CCGACGCTCTTCCGATCTATCTTATTCCCCATGTACTACACATATCCGAAGTTCGGCATCCGGGAGCTGGGCGAGGGCGCGCCCATCGGCCGGCTCTGGTCGATCAACGCCATGATGATCATCCTCCTGGTTCCCATCGTCGGCGCGTTGACCCAGCGCATCGCGGCCTACCGCATGGTCGTTGCCGGGAGCTTCATCTCGGCCTGCTCGGTGTTCATCATGGCCATGCCGCCCGAATGGTTCCAGCCGCTTGCGGACGGCATGTTGGGAGACCTCATCGCGCGGCGCTGGCTCGGGGTCGGAGGCGCCGTGCACCCCTACTACGTCATGATCGTCCTGTACGTCGTCCTCCTGTCGCTGGGCGAGGCGCTCTGGTCGCCGCGGCTCTACGAGTACACTGCGGCCGTTGCGCCCAAGGGCCGGGAAGCCTCCTACATGGCGATGTCCTACCTGCCGTTCTTCCTGGCGAAACTGGTCGTCGGCATGTTCTCCGGACGGCTGCTCGACGCCTACTGTCCGGAGCACGGGCCGCGGGACTCCCAGACCCTGTGGCTGATAATCGCGCTCATGACCGTGACGACGCCGCTCGGGCTGTGCCTCTTCAGGCGTTTCATTCGCGTCAAGGAGGCGGGACGCGGAGCGTGAGCATCGAGTGCGGGCTCCGCGCGCGTTGACCGCCTCGAACGTCTCTGCTATCATCCTGTATAGTCTCCGGCGGCACGGAGAGCGGGGCCTTCTCCACCCGCGAGACCTCGCGTCCGGCTTCAACGTCAACTTCCTGGATACCACATGGGTTGCGATGCTCGCCGTTCCACCTGGTGTCTCATCACCATATTGTTCGCGCTTGCAGGCTGCGCCGTGCCGCCCGCCTCGCTCCGCGCCCCCGATGCGCAGAGCGTGAGGATCCGCCTCTCGCACTTCAGGGGCACCCCGCTGGAGGGATCGCGGGCGATGCCGCGCGAGGCCGGCCCTGCCGCGCAGGCCGAGGATCCCTCGGGCGCGTTCGAGCTCAAGTTCCGGACGGTCCTGCTCTCGGGGGCGCTGCCTCCCGCCTTCGCGCCCGTCGGCCCGCAGTCAAGCCTTCTGGCCGCAACGAGCGGCCGCCGGCCGTTCCCGGCGGCGTCGCCGCTCGCGCGCGATGCGCGCGTGGCGCCCATCGCGGAAGGCGACGCGTGGACCTGGAATCCCTGGGAGTCGCCCGTTCTCCGGAACGCGGCGCCGGCCGCCGCCTGGGCCGGCGCGGGGTATTTTCGCTCGGCGCTCGCGCGCGACGTGACGGCGAGCGTGGATCTCGACGCTCCCGAGGATTTTGTCGCCGGCTCCGCCGCCGGCTTTCTGGCCATGCGGGTTCAGGTGCACAGGTCGGCCGTCCAGACGCCGGCGGCCGTCCCGGCGGACGCTCCGTCCAGCCGCATCCGAGTGGTGCTCATCCTCGAGGCCAGGGGCTTTCCGGAGGCGCCGCTCGACGGCGCGGACGAGTTGCAGGAAGGAGCCTCGGCCCAGGGGGCAGAGAACGCCGGCGCATCGGGCGCTCGCACCAGGGTGGCGCGCGGCTTCGACAGGGAAGTGTTCCTCATCGATGATCGCGCGGTCCCTCCTCACGGCGGCTGGGTGGTCGCCACGCCCCTGTGCGGGCAGGGCTTCGACAGCGGCATGTACGCGCTCGTCGCCGTCTCGCTGGGGCCCCCTCCCGCGCCGAACGACGCGGCCCGGCCCTTTCACGAGGAGTCTCTTGCGCGCGTTCTCGGCGAGCTGGCCGCGCGCGACGACGAGCGCAATCGGCCCGGGGAATCTCCGGCGACTGCCGCCATCACGAGCGCGCTGGAAGGGCTTGGGCTGCCGGCGAGGCAGCGGAAGGCCTTGAGCTTCCTGGCGGAAGCGACGGGAGCCGGGCTCGCCGCCGATGTCTGCGTCACGGGAACGGAGGCGCTCGTATCGCAACTGGCCGGCGCGGTCGCCGGAGTCTCGCACGCCGCGCCGGCGCCGCACGAGCCCGCGGCGATGGGCTGGCTCCTGGAGAAGGCGACGATCGAGATGCTGGCCGCGCTGCTTGCGGAGAAGAAGCTGCCCCCCGAGCTCGAGGCGGTGCTCGCGCGTCACGCGGGCGAAGCGGGACGCAGCGCGGCGCCGCTTCTCGGAGTCGTCAAGGGCGCGGCGGGGCTCGATGACCTCCGCGCCGGCTTCGTGCGGGAGAACGGCATCGCCCTTGAGGACGCATCGCCCGCGGCGAGGGTGCGCGCGTTCGACTGGCTTTCCGCGCGAGGCAAGGCGCCCGCCGGATACGATCCCCTGGCCCCGACGAAGGAGCGCCGCCTCGCCCTCGAGAAGGCCCTGGAAACTCCCGACCCCTCCGCAGCGAGGCAGCCATGACCGCATCCTCAACGCCGCCCGCACCGCCGCAATCCAGACCTCCGGCCGGACGATGGCGGCGATGGCGCCGCCGCGCGCTCTGGATCCTCGGCATCGCCTTCGTGCTCCTGCTCGTTGTGCGCGCGAGCGTCGATCGGATGCTCCCCTGGGCGCTGGCCAAGGCCGCGAAGGCGTACAACCTCAGCGCCTCGTACGATCGCCTTTACATCACGTTTCTGGGCCTCGATGCCGAGCTCTGGCATCTGCAGGCGACGCCGCTCGCGGGCGGCGAGCCCATTGTCGACTTCGAGTACTGCCGGGCCGATGTCTCCGTCCTCGACCTGCTGCGGGGGCGGCTCCATGTCTGCCGCCTGGAGGCCGACGGGCTCGACGTGCGCATCGCCCGCGGGGCCGACGGCCGGATCGCCGCGCTCGATTCTCTGAGGCCGGGCGCCGCGGCGCCGGAGGCGCCGGCGCCGGGCGCGATGCCGCTCGAAGGTCCCATCGAGATCGCGCCCCCGCTGTCGATCGATGCCTTGCGGGTCCAGGATGTGCGCGTCGTGTTGCGTGATGAACGCGTCGTGCCGGCGTTCGAGGCCGTGGTCGGCCTGAACGTTCGCCTGTCCGACCTGGGTTCGACCGCAAGACCCCTGCGCTTCGGGCTCGACCTCTACGCGGAGCCGTTCCTGGACATCATGCGTATCTCGGGATCGGGCCGCGTGGACGGCGAAGCCCTGAAGGCCGAATTCTCGGTCGCGCTCGAGGGCTTTCGGGCCGGCGTTCTGCAGGCCTATCTCGCGGACCTGGGGATCGAGCCCAGGGCGCGATCACTGTCCTTCGGCCTCCAGGGGGCCGTCGCGCTCACGCGGCGCGCGGGCGACGGCGCGCTCGCGGGGGAATTCTCCCTGCGCGACATCCGCGCGTCCGCCGACGGCGGCGAGTTTGCCGGCATCGACCGCGTGAGCGTGCGCATCGAGGAATTCAGCCGCGCCGCGCTGCGGCTCGGATCCATCCTGGTCGAACGGCCGAGGCTCCAGGTCGAGAGGACGGCCGCGGGAAGGCTCGCGGTCGCGGGCCTCGAGTTCGGCGGCGCGCCGGCGCCGGCATCGCCTGAGCGCGGCGGGCAGCAACCGGCTCCCGTCGTTGCGCCGCCCCCGGCTCCCGATGCCGTGCCGGCCGCCATGGTCCTCTCGCTCGGCGAGCTTGCCGTGAAGGAAGGCCGTGCGGTGTTCCGCGATCGGGCCCTGGCGGAGCCGGGCGAGCTTGCGCTCGGACTCGAGGCGTTCACGCTGCGCGACCTGGTGATCGATCCCGAGCGCCCCGGCGCCGCCGCGGCGTTCGAGATGCGGCTCGTATCGCCCGGCGTGCTCGCACGCGCGACCGTGACGGGGAAGATCGCGGGACTGCCGCTGCATCCGGTCATCGAGGGGGAGGTGCGCGGAGCGGGAATCACCGCGGACGCGCTCCGGCCCTACCTCGCCGCGGCGGGCCTCGAGCCCGCGCTCGCGGACGGAAGCATTGCGGCCGGTTTTCTGCTCACGGCGGATGTGCGCCCCGACGGCAAGGTTAGGGCGGGGCTCCGGCTCTCCGGCGCGCAACTGCGCGATGGCGATGATGTGCTGGCGGAGATCGGGTTCGAAGCATCGGATGTGTTCTTCGACCCGGTTCAGTCTGCCCTGAGAATCGCGTCGATCGAGATTCGCGGGCCTCGCATGAAGGCGCGGCTGGACGGCGCCGGCTCGCTCGCGATGCTCGGCGTGCGCACGGTGAAGCCCCCGGCCGGCGTATC
>JBFZCA010000444.1:0-4205 GCA_041308205.1 Planctomycetota bacterium
CTGCTTGTGCTGCTGCCGGCGCTGCTGCTGGTGGCGGGCGTTGGGTTGCTTGTTCTGTGCGCGCGGATCGTGCTGCCCTTGCCGCGGCGGCTGCCCCTGATGCCGGCCGCGCCCGGGGCGCTGGCCGTGCCACTGCTGCCGGCCCTGCGGCTGGCGCTGGCCGTGCTGGGGTCCCTGGTGATACTGCTGTCCCTGGTGATGCTGCGGGCCTTGCTGAGGCTGCTGTCCCTGGTGATGCTGCGGGCCCTGCTGAGGCTGCTGTCCCTGGTGGTGCTGCGGGCCCTGCTGATGCGGCGGCCTCTGGTGCTGCGGGCCCTGCTGATGCGGCGGCCTCTGGTGATGCTGATGTCCCTGCTGATGCGGCGGGCCCTGGTGACGCTGCGGTCCATGCGCGTGATGCGCCGCCTGCCCGTGCGGCTGCTGCGCATGCGAATGGAACTGCCCGCTCCTTTGCTGCGGGTTGTACTGTCCGGGCTGCCCCTGCTGCGCGGGACCGCGGCGCTGTCCGCGGCGGCGGCGGCGGCCTTGCGCCTGTCCCTGCCCCTGCGGAGGCTGGCCGCCCGAGGCGCGGCGATCCGCATCCCTGCACTGCATGCATCGCGTGGGAAGATGCGGAGATTGCGGCAGCCCGCCATCGCGCGATTCGTCCTCGCCGCGCTCGAGCACGCGCCAGCCGAAGGTGCGGTTACAGCGGTCACACTGGATCGTGATTTCCTTGAATACCATAGGCGTTTCTCTTCTTCACGTCCTTTCTTCTCTTCGCCATGCACGCGCGCGGCTTCCTCGTCAATCGCTCCGCGGGCTTCCGCACGCTCAAGAACTCATGTTTCCCGGACCGTCGGCCGGCCCTCACACTGCTACCCCGGAACGGATTGTAGCACATGAACGCCGGCAGTC
Organism: Planctomycetota bacterium; assembly: GCA_041308205.1. GTDB lineage: Bacteria > Planctomycetota > UBA8108 > UBA8890 > UBA8898 > UBA8898. The sequence continues at coordinate 898 of JBFZCA010000444.1, forward strand.
AAAGCCCCGGGGGGGGCGGAACGCGGGCTGCAGGCCGCGCGTCTCGGGTTCGAGTCTGCAGCATCGGGCTCGGCACAGCTTCGGGTTTAAAGTCTCAGGCCTCGGGTCTCAAGAGCCTACGGCCTATAGCCTACGGCCTGCACCCGCAGGAAGCCCTCTCTTCATCCATGATCGGCGTTTTCGGGCACGGAGATACGCGGCCGCCCGGCCGCGGGCGGCGGAACGAGGATCACCAGTCCTCGTCCTTGCTGAGCTCCTCCTCCACGTCCATGCTTTCGCCGACCTCGTCTTCCTGGAGATCGTCGGACTCCTCCGCGTCCTCCTTCTCCTCGTCGAAGGTGTCCAGGACCTCGAAGTCCCGCACGGCGAGAACGGGCTCGCCGTTCTCGTTCTCGTCGAGGAGTCCATTCACCTCGACCTCGCAGCCGACGTACGCCAGGAGCTCCTGGAAGCTCTCGCCGTGCTCCACGTGGTAGCGCTCGGTCTCGGTCTGCAGACAGACGTCCGTGGGTTCGTCGTTGCCATCCCAGTCCACGGCCACGATCTCGCCGACTATCTTCGCCATACTGCCGTCACTCCCTTGTTCCAGTTCTCGCGGGGAGGAGCCCCGACCTCGCAGCTCCTCCATCAGCATAAGGAAGCATCCGAACGGCTGCTTGTCAAGTAGCGGCCGGCCGCCCGCCGCCGCAGCGACCGCCATTGTCACGGTGTATCGGCCGCCGCCGATCGCGGCTTGAGCCCCCCGAGAAGCTCACCGGACAGGGGGTACGGTCTCGGGCCTGAGGGCGCGCTGGCCGAGCACCGCATCGACCATTACCAGCGCCGCCATGGCTTCCGCGACCGGCACGACCCGCGGGCAGATGCAGGGGTCGTGCCGCCCTTGGATCGAGATCTCGCGCGGAGCGCCCGCCCGGTCGATCGTGCGCTGCGGCCTCCCGATCGATGATGCCGGCTTGACGGCAATGCGCGCCACGATGGGGCATCCGGTCGAGATCCCGCCCAGGACGCCGCCCGCGAAGTTGCGCGTGAAGCCCTCGGGCCCCAGGGGGTCGTTGCTCTCCGAGCCGCGCATGGCCGCGAGCGCGAATCCCTTCCCGATCTCGACGCCCTTCACGGCGCCGATCGAGAGCAGCGCGGCGCCGAGGCGCGCGCTGAGCTTGCCGAAGACCGGATCGCCGAGGCCCGCGGGCGCGCCGAGGATGCGCACCTCCACGATGCCGCCGAGGGAGTCCTTCTCCGCGCGCGCCTTCTCGATCGCCGCGGCCATCGCGGCCGCCGCGGCGGGGTCGGCGGTCCTGACGGGGTTCTTCTCTATCTCGCCCGCGTCCCATTCCCGCGCCGCCACCTCCCCCACCTGCACCGTCGCCGCCTCGATGCGAACGCCGAACGCGGCCAGCACCTTCTTGGCGATGGCGCCCCCGGCCACGCGGCCGACGGTCTCCCGGCCCGACGCGCGGCCCGAGCCGCGCCAGTCGCGCGCGCCGTACTTCCGCTCGTAGGTGTAGTCCGCGTGGCCCGGACGGTACACGTCCTTGATCGCATCGTAGTCCTGCGGGCGCTGCTCCTTGTTCCACACGATGACCGCGATGGGCGTCCCCGTGGTCGCGCCCTCGAACACACCCGAGAGGATCTGCGGCGCATCGGCTTCATCCCGGGGGGTCACCAGTCCGCTCTGGCCAGGGCGGCGGCGCCTGAGCTCGCGCGCCACGTCCTCCGCATCGAGCGGAATCCCGGGCGGACACCCATCGATGACCGCGCCCACGGCCGGGCCGTGAGACTCCCCGAACGTCGTCACGCGAAACAAGCGGCCGAATGTGTTCATCAGGGCTCCTTGACGTGCCGCGCCACGTCGATCACGTACACCTGCCGCGTCTTCTCGTGCGCGGAATCGATGCAGATCCTGGCGCCGTCGCGGCTCCACCGCGGGTGAAGATCGCAGCGCGCGGCCTGGTGCCAGCCCTCCGGCGAGTGAAGGCGGGCAAGCTCGACGCGCGCCCCATCCCGCACGCGGACCAGAAACAGATGCCGCATGCTGCGCTGATCCGGGTAGGTGTCGCACACGACCCACGCGCCGTCCGGCGAGAAGCTCGCGTGGCCGTCCTCGACCAGCGCATCCTTGTGAAAGGGTGCAACCGCGCCCGTGCGCTCGTCGACCAGGTAAAAGCACTTCCCCGCCGAGGGATGCTGCGCCCACACGAGCAACGTGCGCGCATCGCGCCAGAAGAAATGCGACACGAGCTGGTGATCGAGCAGCAGGCGCATGTTCCCGCCGTCGCCGTCCGCCGTGTACAGCCGCGTCCGCCGCGGCTGTCCGGCGCGGCACCAGCGGTGCAGGAACACGAACCGCGCCCCGTCGGGGCTCCACAGGAGGTGGTTCGTCCAGTGGTACGATTCGGCGAACTCGGGCAGCGGCCGGAACATGGCCATGCGCGCGAGCGACACGACCAGGCGGGCCTCGCCGCGCGCGAGATCCCCCACGAACACCCCGTCGTCCTCCGGCGCCGCGACGTGGCGCCCGGGATCGAGGATGCCGTCGAAGCCGTAGCCGGGCCGCGTCCAGGCCAGCCGGCTGAAGCTCAGCGACAACGCGTGCGTGCCATCGGGGTGCAGGTGGTAGACGGGAAAGGGCAGCAGGCGGCGGCGCCCCGCCGGCACATCGACCCGCACCGAGGCCCACCGGTCTCCGTCCCGCACGTTGTAGATCACCTCGCGCTCGGGCGCGCTCGGCAGCCATGCGGGCAACGCGCCGAGCTGCCAGCACCACGCCGCCGTCGCGCCGAGCGGCCGGAACACCCCGCCGGCGGCATGATCGATGCAGCCGATCGTGACCGTTTCGCCGGCCGCAGGCTGCCGTCCCGCGAACGCCGCGCGGTGCACCAGCAGAAAGCGGCCGCCCGCGTCCCACGGGCACCTGTCGAAGTAGCCGGCGAAGTGATGGTCGGGACCCGAGGTCACCGCCTCGACGACTCCGCCGAGCGTCCGGGCGCGCCCGCGCGCGGCCGCCAGCGCCGCCGCGCCCCCCAGGACGAATCTACGCCGACTCATGGCTCGCATGCACGCATACCTCTGGTGTCATTCTAACGTCGGGAAGCCCGCCGCAAAAGCCGCCCGCCGCCCGGCGTGATGGAAAACTCTAGCCTTGCGTTCGCTTCCTTGGTATGATGCAGGCACGCTGCCCAGGAGGACGATCGTGAAACGCCTGCCCGCATGCACATGCCGGCTCTGGCTGCTGCTGCTCGCCGGCTGCACGCCGCCGCCGGAGGACCTGACCGCGCCGGACGAAGCCGACTTCACGATGTGGCTCGTGC
>JBFZCA010000445.1:0-5964 GCA_041308205.1 Planctomycetota bacterium
GCTGCCTCCGGCTCAACGTGCGAGACGCCGCGCGTCAGGACGGGCTGCCGCGGCCGCGCGTACGAGCGCGCGCCCGGACGGACCGCTCGCGAAAACAAAGAGCGGGCGATCATATGCTGCAGCTTCCGCATGCACACAGGAGCGCCGTTGCCGCGGCGGCCCTGGTCCTGGCCGTCTTCGCATACGCACGGCCCGTCCCGCTTCCGGCCTCCGGCCGCGGCCCCGTGCGCGAACGCCTCGCGCCCGTGCCGATCGGCGCGGTCGTCATCGACGATGAGTTCTGGGCGCCCAAGCTCGAGGTCTGGCGCGAGGTCACGATCGGCGACTGCTTCGGGAAATTCGAGCGCGACGGCGCGCTTGCCAACTTCGACAAGATCCGCGATGGCGCGGGCGGCGACCACGGCGGGCCGCCGTGGTACGACGGGCTCATCTACGATGATGATCCGCGCCTGCGCGGACTTCCTGGCCGCGCGGCGCCCCTGCGAGCCAGAGCATCACGATCCTGCGAGCGCGTGATTGGCGAGAATCGGTCCCGGCCGTATCATGGACGCCATGGGTAGATCAATGACCGCAACTACGATCAGACGCGAGACTTTGACTCTCGATCTGGACGGCACGTATCGACTGAGGCGACTGAGCGACGGCGAATACGCGGATCTGCGCAGGTCGACCATCGCCATTGAGAGGGTCCCCTTCTGGATCGAAGACGAACTCCGGGGACGGACGGAGCTCAGCCTCGGGGAGTTCTACGCCAGCATGAAGAGCCTCTTCGGCGAGCGCGGTAGGCTGTTCGACCAGTGGAAGTGCACCTTCTCGTTCCCCCTGGCCCTGGATGTCCGCGGTGTCGCCCGAAGCCCCGCGTACATCCTCGAGATCAAAGATTTCCGCGGCGGTATAGAGCACAACTTCCTCCAGGTCGTGAGCCCCTCCGATCCTCGTCTCAAGGATCCCACGTACTATGCGGCCGATCCGGAGGAGCTCTCCGCCTCCCGGATGGCGCATCTCCTTTCGCACTTTACGGGTTTCCAGAAGGGCTTCTACGAGTCATACCCGCATACGCAGGAGCCTTTCCTCATGGTCGTGGAGTCGAACCTCATCCTCTACGGCCACAACGGGCAGAGGTTCTTCGAGGAACAGCCCGACCACAAAGACTTCGACGCGCGTTGGAGAGTCCTCTCCGCCCGCCTCCCGACACCGGGTTTCTACCGCAACGCGTGATGGGATTCCGCGCCTATTCCGGAGACGAATACCGGCGGCGTCGCGAGCTCCTCCCGACGCGCGGGTTTCTTCCGGCCTCGGCGTCGTCCTTTGCGTACAGTCGCACGCATGGCAGAGTTCTTCAACACGGCCGGGCCGTTGAACGCGACCTGATCGCCTGCAAGCCGGGCACACAGCCGTTTCGCCTCCGTCGCGCGGTACGAATTCTCCTGCACCGCCATCCATTGTGAATAGATGTTGCCAGCACACGGTTCACCCGGTGCTCGCAACCAGCACGTTGTCAGGCACTTCAGGTAGGCGTCAAACACATCGGTCGTGATCTTCATGAGGCACCATAGGACCGTTCCAGGCAGCGGCCGTCACGCGCGGATCTTCACGATGCGGCTCTTGCCCAGCCGTTCGACCTTGAGTTCGAGGTCCCGCCGTTCCCCGGGGGCGCGCGCCCCGAGGAACGATTCGACCTTGGCCCGGAACTCCTTGGCGCCCGTCGCCGGCTCCCCGTTCACCGAGGTGACGATCTCGAAGGGTCGCATCTTGGCGACCGCCGCGGGGCTCCCACTCTCGATCTTGGCGACGACGACGCCGGGAGCGTCGCCGGCCAGCCGGTAGTGCGCCCGAACCTCGAAGGTGAGGTCCTTCACGGTGAGGCCGATGGCCTCCAGCTTCTCCTTGGGGGCGCTCTCGAAGGCCGGCGGCCCGAGCTCGAGCGCCAGGCGGATCGTCTTCTCCTCGGAACCGCGCAGGCAGCGGATCTCCGCCTCCCTTCCCTCGCCGATCTCCGTGAGCTTGAGGTTGAGCGCGTTCTCCTGGGAACGCCACGGCGCCGGCATCCGGCCGAGGAACTGGTCTTCGACACCCTCCGGCAGCTCCTCGGTAATGCTCTCGTAGATGTCGCGCGGGGAGTACGAATCGCCGCGCTGCCCGAGCTCGAACGGATCGGGCCAGTCGGGATCCTTCACGCTCAGCACGATGTCGCCGGGCGCGATCCCGGCCTTCGCCGCCGGCGATTCCGGGTACACGTGGAGCACCAGGACGCCCAGCGCGCCGCCTCGCGTCTGGAGCTCGACGCCCTTGCTCCGCGCGAGCTCCCGGTTGATTCCCTGGAACTCGATGCCGAACCACACCAGGTCGCGCTGGCGCTCGAGGGGCAGCGGCCGCAGCCGCGGATCGAACCCTCCCGGCGCGGCCTCGACGATCGCCCGCAGCTCCTGCACCGCCACGACCCGCACGTCGATCATGCCCCTGCGATAGCGCCCGCCGTAGGCCTGCAGCATCGCGCGCGACAACCGGCTTCCGTCCTCATCGCCCCCGTGGCGCTCGATCTCGATCGCGAACCCCAGGAGCTTCCGATCCTCCGCGGCGTAGAGCGCCGCGCCGGGCTTCGGGAAGTGCGCCAGCGTCGGCTCGATGAAGTTGCGGTACCCCTGGATCAGCCGGATGATCCTGTTGAACTCGACGCGCTCCCGCCGCGCGCCGAAGCCGTGGTCGACGCACACCGTGATGAGCGGCTGTCCGACCGCGAGCGAAGTCTCGCCCCCGCAGTCGAAGCACGCCGGAAGCGGATCGCCTTCCACCTCGACCAGGAAGGCGCCGTAGTCCTTGAAGGCGCCGAGGAACTTCGCCGGCCGGTCCGTGCCGCCCGCGGATACGACGATGCGGTCCAGGCGCATCGCGTTCTCGCGATCGAGCGCGTGGTGGACGAGAACCCGGCGCGGACCCACCGCCGTGCCGGCCGCGAGAAGATCGTTGACCCCGGAATCCGCCCTGCCGAGGCTCCGCCGGAACATGGCCGAGAACCCGTCTCCCGCGTCCTCCTGCTCCTCCCGTTTCAGGAAGATCCTGACCGTGGGCATCTGATCGGCCGCGCTCTTCGCGAACAGGGCGGAGAGTCCGCCGAGCGCCTCGACCGAGAGAACGGGATCGTCGGCCACATCGGCGCCGCGCCACAGCCACGGGCCGCCCTCGATCGAGAAGAGGCCGCCGAACGCGAAGCCGGCCGGGCCTCCGTCGGGATCAAGGATGAACGTCCCGGCATACGTCTGCGATTGCACGCGTCCGTCCCGGATCAGCAGCCGCTGCACCAGACGAGCGGCCGAGTGGCACCAGCCGGCGTCCGTGAACTCGAGCCTGATGCCCGCGAGCCGCTCGATGGGCGCCATCTCGGCCGCCGGAACGAACGAGAGCCGGTCGATCCCCGCGAGCGGCGCCTCGGTGCGCACGACGCAGCCGGACGCGTGGAGAAGCCAGCCGTGCAGGCGCGCCGGCTTCCCGCCGCAGGCGACGCGGGCGATGAATCGCGGCTCGATGCCGAGGTCGGGAAGCCAGACCGTCTCCGGATCGACGGCCAGCCCCGCGATTTCCAGGGGCCGCTGCTCGCGGCGCTCGTCGCGGGAGCTCCCGATCGAGGGCTCCTCGCCTTCGGATTTCTGCAGCCAGAACTGCACGGGGACGAGGTTCTTTCCCCAGCGCTCGACGAGCGACCGGATCTTCGCCAGGTCGAGCCGCTCGGGGCCGCTCGGCCCGCCGGCCTGCTGCGCGCCGGCGCCTTCTCCTTGCCCGCAGGCGAACCCGACTGCGAGCGCCGCAACAACCATCGCCGACAGCACCGGTCTGACGCGCATGAGCACCTCCCTGCCGGGGAGCACGAGAACCCGGCTCGCCTTCAGTCCTTGTACTTCGTGCTGTAGTCGAGCACGATCTGGTAGGTCAAGCCGCCGCGCAAGACCTCCACGAGCACCTTCTTCTCGCGGCCGCCCTCGCTCAGCGTCTTCTCGTAGACGGCCTGGAGCGCCTCGATCGTGGGAACGGCTTCGCCGCCGACCTTCATCAGGATGTCGCCGCGCCGCAGCCCCGCCGCGGAGGCGTTCCCCGGGGAGCGCACGCCCTGGACATAGACGCCCTCCTTGACGAAGAAGTAGAGGGTCGGGCTCTCGAACTCGTTGATCGCCTTGACGGTCAGGTTCCAGTCCTTGAGCTCGAAGTCGGCGCCCTCGACCTTCCCCTTGGCGCGCGGGACGAGCGCGACCGTGAGGTCGTTCCCGTCGCGCCGCAGCACGACCGCAATCTCCCGATCAACGGGCAGATCGCCGAGCCGCGTCTGTATCGCCGGCAGGTCCTCGTAGTTGACGCCGCGCACCGGCGAGTCGCCGATCCTCATGATGATGTCGCCGACCCGCACGCCGGCCCGCATGCCGGGCGAGCCCTTGTCGACGGATGCGACGACGACACCCTGGTCGCCCTCGAAGAAGATGTTCCGATCGAAGTCCCTGAGCGGCTGGAGCCTGATTCCCGTCCAGGAGCGGCGGACCTCGCCGTGCGCGCGCAGGCTGTCGGCGATCCTCCTGACGGTGTTCGCGGGGACGGCGAAGCCCATGTCGCCGCCCGACGCGGCGGCGAGCGTGTTGATCCCGATCACCTCGCCCTCGGAATTGACGAGCGGCCCTCCGGAGTTCCCCGGGTTGATCGACGCATCGGTCTGGATCCACAGGCTGTACTCGCTCCGGCCGGGGAGATACCGCGTCGTCGAGGACACGATGCCGAGCGACACCGAGCGGGAGAGGCCCCACGGAGCGCCCATGGCGAGCACGAACTCTCCTTCCTGCAGTTTCGAGGAATCGCCGATCGCCGCGCAGGGAAAGTCGTCGCGCCCCGGCGCCGGCCGGAGCTTGAGGAGCCCGATGTCGGTCTCGCGATCCTCGCCGATCTTCTCGGCCGTCGTGTACCGGCCGTCGAAGAGCAGGACGCGGATCGAGAGCGCCTTCTCGATGACGTGCCAGTTCGTCACCGCGTAGCCGTCAGCGCTGATGATGACGCCGCTGCCGCCCTGCTCGCGCTTCTCGCGCTTGCCGGCCTCGAAATCCTCGACGACGGGCGCGACGTAGATCAGCGCGGGGAACACCTTGGACTTGGCGTCGGCAATGATCCGGCGGAAATCCGGAACCTGCTCCGCGGCCCGCGCGGCCGCGGCCTCGGATGCGTGCATGCATGCCATCGAGCCGGCGCACAGGAGCGCCGCGATCCACGGTCGGGCGAGGCTTTGCATGACAGGACTCCTCGGTGCGAGCACCGGCTTCGGGCGGTCTCGCGCGGCGCGCGCCGCGGCCGCGCGGGAACACGCGAGCCGCACGGCCCATGCGAGATGCCGTTCGCGTCTTCATCGCTCACGATTTCATCGTTCACGATTCTAATCGCGACAATCGCGGAGGTCAATCGAATATCGCGCGGCTCACCGGCGCGCCGTGCGCGGGCGGCGCGCGCCGATCGCGCGCTCCTGCCCGCGATCCCCGTCCTTCGCCGCGGCGGCCTCCAGGATCCGCGCGATGAGCCCGCCCTTCGCGCAGGCCGCGCGGATGTCCTGGCCGGCCGGCGCGAGCGGGTACGACCAGACGACCACGTGGTCGCAGTTGCCGGCCCGGCAGCCGCGATTCACCATGGAGGCGATGGCAGCGGTGCCTCATGAACGGCTCGGACCACCTCGGGGAGTCGGACGCCTCGCCGCTCCACCTCTGCCCCGTCTGCCTGAGGAAGCTCCAGTCGAGCGCCGGCTTCGACGTCGCGGATCGCTACCGCAAGATCCGCGATTTCTTCACCAAGGCGGCGTTGCCGGAGGAGGCGGCGTGGTTCGACGCGCGGCTGCGGTGGATCGAGAAGGGCGGCTCCGGCGGACAAGAAGCGGCTCCGGAGCGCGGCGGCGAGAGGGTGACAATGGCTCCTATACGCGCAACCTGAGCTCCGCCAGGCGGGTTT
>JBFZCA010000446.1:0-3715 GCA_041308205.1 Planctomycetota bacterium
CGCCGCGGTGCGTCCGGCGGTCGGCGAGGGGTGCATCCTGTGCGCCGAGAGTCTTCTCGCCGCCGGCAAGAAGGACGACGCCGTGAAGCTCTACGATGCGGTCCGGAACTGCGCCGGCATGCCCGCGCAGCGCATCGTCGATGCGACCCGCGGCGCGATCCTCGCGCGGCAGGCCGACGGCGTTCCGCTTCTCGCGGCGCAGCTCGCGTCGGCCGACAAGGCGATGTTCGCCCTCGGTCTCACGGTCGCGCGCGAGATGCCCGGCGCCGGCGTGACCGCGGCCTTGGCTGCCGCGCTCGAGGGAACGCCCCCCGAGCGCCAGGCGCTGCTCCTCATGGCGCTGGCCGACCGCGACGACCCCTCGATGCTGCCCGCCATTCTTCAGGCGGCCAAGAGCGGATCGAAACCGGTGAAGCTCGCCGCCATGGGCGTTCTCAACCGGGTCGGCAACGCGTCCTGCGTGCCGTTGCTGCTCGACGCCGCCGTGCAGGCCGATGCCGACGTGGCGCAGGCGGCCAGGACCGCGCTCGAGGGCCTGCCCGGCAAGGACGCGGATGCGGATCTGGCCGCGCGCCTCGGGACCGCCGCGGGGCCCATGCGCGCGATTCTGATCGAGCTTGCGGGCAGGCGGCGGATCACGGCCGCCGTTCCGGCGCTCATCAAGGCCGCGGACGATCCCGATGCGGGCGTGCGCGCCGCGGCGCTGACGGCGCTCGGGCTGACGATCGGCCCGGCCGACCTCGGCTTCCTGATCGCGCGCGCCACGGCGCCCCGGAACGCCGAGGACGGCGAGCCGGCCGAGCGGGCGCTCCTTGCGGCCTGCATCCGCATGCCGGACCGCGAGGCCTGCGCCGCGCAGTTGACCGATGCCTTGTGGGACATGCCGGTCTCGACGAAAAGCACGGTCCTGAAGAAGCGCCGCGAGTCGGCGGGGAACTGGGTCTGGGTGTCCGTGTCGCCCCGATGCACGCTGCTGGAGATCCTCGGCGCCATGGGCGGCGCGAAGGCGCTCGCGACCATGGTCGAGGCGGCCGGGGATGACGACGCGGAGCTGCAGGACACGGCCATTCGCATGCTGGGCCAGTGGCTGACGACCGATGCGGCGCCGGCGCTCCTCGGTCTCGCGCGCACGGCGTCGAGCCCTCAGAACCAGGCCCGCGCGCTGCAAGGCTACCTCCGCATCGCGCGCGATTTCGACCTGCCGGAGCCGCAGCGCGCCGAGATGTGCGCCGCGGCGCTCCGGGCAGCCAAGCGCGACGAGGAGCGGAAGCTGGCCCTGGACATCATGGTCAAGCACCCGAGCATCGACATGCTGCGCGCGGCCGTCGAGGCGGCGAAGATTCCCGCGCTCAAGGACGATGCGGGCGCGGCGGCGATGGCCATGGCGCAGAAGGTCGGCGGCGACTCGGTCGACGTCCGCGCGCTCCTGGCTCAGGTCGGCCGCGAGCCGATGAAGGTCGAGATCGTCAAGGCCGAGTACGGCGCGGGCGCGACATTCAAGGATGTGACCGCCGCGCTCGCCCGCAGCGCCCGCGGCTTCCCGCTGATCGTCCTGCCGTCGCCGAGCTACAACGCGAGCTTCGGCGGCGATCCTGTCCCCGGCGTCGTCAAGCAACTGAAGATCAAGTACCGGATCGACGGCAAGGAGGGCGAGGTGTCGCTGCAGGAGGACGCGCCGGTCCTCCTGCCCGTGCCCAAGTAAGGGGCCGCGACGGGCGGCGTGCGCGAGCGCGATCCGCGCGCGGCGCTACCGGAAGATCTTCCCGGACCGGAGCCGCTCCGCGAACACGCGAACGGGCAGGACGGCAATGCCGCCGTCGGCGAGGACCGCGTCGCCGGTATAGATTCCATAGCCGGCCCGGAGCTTCTTCTCCGCGACGAGGGCGCGCAGGACCGCCGAGTGCTCGCGGCGCCACGAGGATGCCGCCTTGACCTCGAACCCGCCCGCACGCGCCGCTGTACGCGGGGCCTGCGGGCGGCTATGCTTGAGTCCGTGCGCCCGGTCGGGCGCCGTTGCTCGGAAAGGAGCCTGCCATGAAGACCACGGAGAAGCCTCGCGAGGCCGCATCGCGCCGCCTGTTCCTCGCGCGTTCGGGAGAAGCGCTCGGCGCGTCGGCGCTCGCCGCCCTGGCGGCGCCGCACGTGCACGCCGGCGAGAACAACACGATCAAGCTCGCGCTCATCGGCTGCGGCGGGCGCGGCACGGGCGCCGTCGCCGATGCCTTCGCGGCCACGGGCGGGCCGGTGAAGCTCCACGCGATGGCCGATCTCTTCGACGGTCGCCTCCAGGGCAGCCTCAAGGCGCTTGCCGATGCGTACGGCGCGAAGGTCGATGTGCCGCCCGAGCGGCGGTTTCTCGGCTTCGATGCGTACCGCAAGGCGATCGATTCCCTCGCGCCCGGCGATGTCGCGATCCTGACGACGCACGCGGCGTTCAGGCCGCTTCAGTTCGAGTACGCCGTCCGCAAGGGCGTCAACGTCTTCATGGAGAAGTCGTTCGCGGTCGACGCGCCCGCCGTGCGCAGGCTGCTTGCGGCCGCGGAGGTCTCCGAACAGAAGAAGCTGAAGGTCGGGGTGGGCTTCATGTGGCGGCACTCAGACGCCCGGCAGGAAGCGATCCGCCGGATTCACGACGGCGCCATCGGCGACATTCACACGCTGCGCATCTACCGCGTGCACGGGCCGGTCCACTGCCCCAAGCGCCCGGCCGGCGCCAACGAGATCGCCTTCCAGATCCAGCATCCGAACAGCTTCACGTGGGTGTCGGCGGGGTTCTTCATCGACTGGCACTGCCACAACGTCGATGTCGCCTGCTGGGCCAAGGGCGCCTGGCCGGTGGCGGCGCAGGGCATGGGCGGCCGCGTGTACGCCGAGGCCGGGAACCAGTTCGACCACTACACGGTCGAGTACACCTTCGCCGACGGGACGAAGCTCCTGGCCTTCTCGCGCCACATGCACGGCTGCTGGGAGACGTACGCGGACTACGCTCACGGCTCGCGCGGCTCGGCGGTCCTCATGGCGACGCTGGGGGACCCGCAGCCGCGGATCTACAAGAGCCATCGGATGGTCCCCGAGGACCAGATCTGGGAGTACGGCAAGCCCGACCCGAACCCCTACCACGCCGAGTGGCAGCTCCTCCTGGATGCCATCCGCAACGACACGCCGCACAACGAGGCCCGCCGCGCGGGCGAGGCCGACCTCGCCGCGCTCATGGGCCGCATGGCGACCCACACCGGCCAGTACGTCACGTGGGACCAGGCCATGAAGTCGGACTTCCAGTTCGTCAGCGACATCGACAACCTGACGTTCGAAAGCCCCGCGCCCATCCGCGAGGGTCCCGACGGCATCTACCCCGCGCCGCTGCCGGGGCTGACGAAGGAGATCTGAGCGGGATACGCGCCCGGCGCTCACTCACATACGGGGTATGTGCACGAATCGAGCGCGTCGCCGGTCACCGCGGCGGCAACCGCTTCGTGAATGGTCGGGTAATCCGACGGCACGCGGATTTCCGCCCCCGCACACGCGACGGAACACAGCATGACCGCGAGCGCACGACGCATTGGCCCCTCCCGCTCGAAACGCGCACCATGGTATGATGCCATTGTAACATGCCGCAGCCGCGCCCGGCGCTCAGCGCCGGCGCGCCGCGCACGGCTCGAAATGCTCGCACGACAGCGCATCCGCGGTCTGATCGCCGCCGCACACGGCCGAGGGA
>JBFZCA010000447.1:0-6094 GCA_041308205.1 Planctomycetota bacterium
GAACTGCTTCTGCTTCCACCCGCCCGACTTCTCCGCGGCCGGGGCGGCGCCGCCGGCGGCGGCACAACACGCCGCCGACAGGACGGCGGCGAACTTCAGCACGTACCATGAACGCATGCAGAACCTCCTTTGCGCTCGTCGCACGCGCCCCGCCGGCGGCGAGCGCCGGCGGCGGCGATCGAGGCGTTCAGCTCTCGCCCAGGAGACCCTCGCCGGGCAGGTCCCGCAGGCGGGCCCGTATCGCATCCTTGTCGACCTTTCCCGCCGCCGTCTTCGGCACGCCGCCGGCGAACTCGATGCGGCTCGGGATCTTGAATGCATCCAGCGCGGCGCGCAGCCGCCGGCGCACGTCCTTCGAGGAGAGCGCCGCTCCGTCCCCCAGGACGATGACCGCGCCGACCGCCTCGCCGAGGAACGGATCGGGAACGCCGGCGACCGCGCAGTCGATGACTCCCTCGATGCGCAGAATCGCCTCCTCGATCTCGTGCGGGCTCACGCGGTGGCCGCCCGTCTTGATGATGTCCTTCTTCCGGCCGGCGATGAAGAAGAAGCCGTCCTCGTCGCGCCAGGCCATGTCGCCCGTCCAGAGCCCTTCGGGCCGCAGGACCTCGGCCGTCTTCTCGGGCGCGTTGAAGTAGCCGCGCATGATGTTCGGGCCGCGCGCGACCAGTTCGCCGACCTCGCCCGGCGATGCCTCGCTGCCATCGACGCGCAGCACGCGCAGATCGACGCCGGGAATCGGAATCCCGATCGAGCCCGGCTTGTCGTCGAGGCGCTCGGGCGGCAGATACGACAGGCGCGCCGAGGCCTCGGTCTGCCCGTACATGCAGAAGATCCGGAGCGCGGGCCACGATCGCCGCAGCGCCTCGATGAGCGGCCGCGCGAAGGGCCCGCCCGCGCACGTGGCGTAGCGGAGGGACGGAATCCCGCGCCGGCAGAAGTCGGACTTGTGGACGAGCAGCGCGTAGTGCGAGTGGACGCCAGAGAAGCCCGTCACGCGCTCGCGTTCCATGGTCTGCACGATGATGCTCGGGTAGCTCACCCGGTTGTCGATGACGAGCCGCGCCCCCGCCGCGATGTGCGTGAGCAGCACCGAGTTGCCGTACGAGTACGCCCACGGGAGCACCGCGACCTGCGAGTCGTCCGGGCCGAGTCCGAGGTACGCGAGAATCGACTCCGTGTTGGCGGCGAGATTCGCGTGGCTCAGCACGACGCCCTTGGGCGGGCCCGCCGTGCCGGAGGTATAGAGGATGAGCGCCGGATCGTCCGGCGCGGGCCCGCCGCCGGACGGCTCGCCGGCCAGGGACCCGAAGTCGAACCGCCGGAAACGCACGCCCTCGGGAAGCGCCGCCGGAACTCCGCCGGGGCTCAGGATCGTCTCGATCGCGTTCCCGGGAGCGAACAGCGGCGCCGGGGACTTGCACTGGCGGGCGCCGGCGACGATCGCCTTCGCGCCGCACTCGGCAAGGAGCGGCGCCACGGATGCCGGCAGGAGCTGCGCGTTGAGCGGCACGGCGACGGCGCCGATGCCGAGAACGCCGAAGTAGAACGCGGCGTACTCGAACGAATTGTCGAGGTACAGGGCGATCCTGTCGCCGGGGCCGATGCCGCACTCGCGTAGCAGCGCGCCCGCGCCGCGGGCGCTGGACAGAAGCTCCGCGTACGTGATCGCGCGGCCGCTCACGGCATTGACGAGCGCCGTCGCCTCGGGGCGGCGTTCGGCGCTGCGCCGAAGATACTCGCAGAGGTTCGCGATCGTGCCGCTCGTGTTCACGAGGGTACCCCGAGGCGGTCCCGCATGCGTCCTCACACCTTCGCCGGCAGCTCGTACCCCGCGCGCCGCGCGCGATCGAGGAGACGGCAGGCATCCTCGTCGCCGACGAAGCGCTCCTTCGCCGGGTCCCACGCGAGCTTGCGGCCGACCCAGCGCGCGATGTTCCCGAGGTGGCAGACCGTGATCGAGCGGTGGCCGATCTCGATGTCCGCAACCGGGAGCTTCTTCGTGCGCATGCAGTCGAACCAGTTGCGCATGTGGTCGTTGCTGAGGTAGAGCTTGACGGGAAGCTCGGCCGGCGCATCCTTCGCAAGGTCCGCGGGCGTCGAGCTGAACGCGCCGCGATCGACCTTCAGGCTTCCCTTCTCGCCGGCGAAGGTCGCGCCGCCCATGGGACCGTTCTCGAGCGCCAGCACCGTGCCGTCCGCGTAGCGAAAGAGGACCTTCGGCACGCTGCACGCCTTCTCGCCGCGCGCGCGCGATTCGGGCGCGGTGTAGACCGGCGGATCGAACTTCGGGCCCTCGGTCCACACCTCGACGGGGCCGCTCTCGTCCATGCCGAGCGCCCACTGCACCTGGTCCAGGCCGTGGCTCCCCCATCCGGTCATCTCGCCACCCGACCACGGGCGAAAGGAGATCCAGCCGGGGTTCGTGCGCGGACTGAAGATGTCCTTGTGGAACGGCACGACCTCGGTCGGCCCGCACCACGCATCCCAGTCGAGCTCGAGCGGCACTTCCTGCGCGGGGAGCTTGCACTCCCAGGGGCTCGGGTAGTTGTACCCGATGACGCTCCGGACCTTGCCGAGAACGCCGCTCCGGACGAGCTCGCAGGCGCGGCGGTTCTTCTCCATGGAGCGCTGCTGGCTCCCGCACTGGACGATGCACCCGTACGTGCGCGCCGCCTCGACCATCACCCGCCCCTCGCGGATCGTGAGGCTCACGGGCTTCTCGACGTAGACGTGCTTCCCGGCCTGGCAGGCATGAATCGTGTGCAGCGCGTGCCAGTGATCGGGCGAGGCGACGATGACCGCCTGCACATCCTTGGACGCGAGGAGGTCGCGGTAGTCATGGTAGGCTCTGCCGCCGTGCTTCCGGATCACGGCCTGCGCGCGCGGCAGGTAGCAGTCCGCGGCGCCGACGCAGCGGCCATCGGCGGGCAGCCCCTTGCCTTGCAGGTTCTCGGAGCGCCGGCCGCAGCCGATGTACCCGATGCCGATGCGATCGTTCGGGCCCGGAGCGCCCTCCGCGCCGAGAACGCCGCTCCGAGCAAAGAACGGCCCGGTTGCGAGCGCGCAGCCGAGCGCACCCGTGCGGCGCAGGAGCTCTCTGCGGGTCATACGTCGTCCGTTCTGCATGCGTCTTCCTCCTTGCGGGCACGAGCCCTATCGCGCGGGAGCGCGGGTTTGCTTCAGCACGCGGAGCAGCGCCTCCTTCGGCTCGGGCGGCGCCTGATCCGCCGCCGCACGAAGCGCGTCGATGAATGCCTGCGGCGTCGCCCCGCCCGAGAACCGCAGCACCTGGCCCTCGTTCACGGTCTCGGTTTTCGCCGCGCCGCCCGCCGTGTACTCGACGCGCAGCTTCTTGCGTGCACCCTGCGCGGGATCGCCGAAGTTGGCGTTGGACGCTTCGACGACGAGCGAGCCCTGCCTGACGATCGCGGCGACCTTGGCCGTGACGTCGGCCGAGGCGCCGTTCGGAAGGTCGCCGTAGACCGCGCTCTTGATCGTGACCTCGCCGGGGGCGAGGCGCGTGTGGCGCTCGCACACTTGCACAAGCACGTTCTCGGCCGCCTGCACTTCCGCCGCCGACTTGGCGGCGACAAGGAGCTTGACGAGCGCGGGAAACTGCGCCACGCCCGCCATCTCGCCGACGGCCTTGACGGTCGCGATGCGGATCGACTCGTCGCCGGCCCCGGCCGCCTCGAGCAGCGCCGGTATCGCGGCGATCGTGCGCCGCTGTCCGATGAGATCGATCGCAACGCCGCGGGTCTTGGGGTCCCGGTCGTTCAGCATGGCGAGGAGCGCGGCATCGATCTCGGATCCTTCCATGGCGCCGAGCGCGTTCCGCGCCGCCTTGACGACGTCGTCGGCGATGTCGCTCGTGAGGGCGACGAGCGCCGGCACCGCCGCGGCGCCGCCGATCTCGACCAGCGCGTGGACGATCGCCTCGCGCGTCGCCTTGCCGCCCGTCTTCGCAAGCGCGCACAATGCGGGCAGCGCCGCCTTGTCGCCGCGCTTCCCGAGCGCTTGGATCAGAACGACCTGGCTGTCCGAGGCGAGCCCGTCCAGCGCGCCTGCCAGCGCCTCCGTCACCTTGGCGCCCGGCATCTCGATCGAGGTGCGCGCGGCAGCCTTGACGAGGAGGAAGTCCTTGTCGCGGCAGGCCTCGAGGAGCAGCGGCAGCCCGGCGTCCTGCCGCGCGAGCACGGCCCCGCGCAGCGCCGCCGTGAGCACCTGGTGCGGGGCATCCTTCACGCCGCGCAGACCATCATACACCGCCGCGGCCTCGGCGCGCCGGCCGCCGGCGGCCAGCGCTTCAGCGCAACGCAACAAGCCCTCGCAGACCGCAAGCCGGTTCTTCGCGGAGGCGCCCGGCAACGCCTTCTGAAGCTGCTCGACCGCCTCGACGGTCCCGAGCTTGCCCAGGGAGCGCGCGGCGGCCTGCGCGACGTCGGCGTCCGCGGACTGGAGCAGCGCGCCAAGCGACGCGGTCGCCGCCGTGTCGCGCCGCACGCCGATCGACCCGATGACGCCGGCGAGCGCTCGGCCCTTGAGCGTTGCGAGCGCCGCGCGCAGCGCGACATCGACGGCCTTGTCCGGAATCGGCTCGAGCGCGTAACGGGCCATGTGGGAGAGCTGCTCGTCGCCGAGCAACGCGGCCAGCGCGGGCACGGACTTGCCCGTGCCGATGAGGCCGAGCTGCCGGCAGGCGTCGGCCTTGTCCTTGACCGGGGCCTGCGAGGCAAGCACCGCGATCAGGGCATCCTCGTTCGGTGCGGCCGCGTCCGCGGCCTTCGAGACGCCGGCGCACAGCACCGACGCGATCAACACGCTATTCAGCACGTGGATGATTCTTCGCATATGTCCTTCCGTCGCAACTCGGCGTCAGTAGATCCAGGGTTCCCGCATGGCGCGCGCGCAGAGCCGGTTGGCTTCCGCGTCGCCGATGAACTCCCCCTTCGCGGGGTCGAACCGCATGTCGCGCTTGAGCCACATGCAGATGTTGGCGGCGTGCACGGTGGCCATGGAATTGTACATGACCTCCGCGTTCGCCACCGTGGGACGGCGCGACTTGACGCAATCGAAGAAGTCGCGCACGTGGTCGAGCGAGCGCTGCGTGCGGGCCGTGTAGCTGCGCACGACCTTGTCGTAGTCGGCGAGGAGCGCCGGCGAGGACGCGTCCGGCTTCTGGTAGCCGTCCGCCGAGCCCACCCACCCCTCGGGGCCGTCGAAGCGCATGCCGCAGGAGCCGCGCCAGTACTTGTCGCCGCGCGAGAGGATCATCTTCGCGCCGTTCGCGAACGTCGTGACCATGCCATCGCCGGTGGGGTTGTTCACGTACTCGTACGCAACCGGCGACGTGTCGAGCGCACCGAGGCCCGCCTGGGCCTGCGCGAAGGTGTGCGCCCCCCACTCGCCGATGCAGCTCGTGTGGAAATCGTAGTGGCCGCGCCAGCCGCCGCCGACGTAGGTCGCGTTGTACGGCCGCCAGGGGCACGGGCCGAGCCACGCGTCCCAGTCGACCTCCTCCTTGGGAGGCTGGGGCTGCCCGGGCAGCCAGTCGTGGCTCATCTCGGCCGCATCCCACGGCGCGATGTGCGCGTACGCCGTGTGCACCTTGCCGAGGCGCCCGTTGCGCGCCGCCTCGAAGCAGAAGACGAACGTGTCCTGGCTGAGCCGCTGGGTGCCGGTCTGGTACACGCGGCCGTAGCGCGCGGCCGTCTCCATGACCGCGCGTCCCTCGGCGATCGTCATGCACGACGGCTTCTCGGAGTAGACGTCCTTGCCCGCGCGCATCGCCAGGATCGAGGCCAGCGCGTGCCACCTGTCGCCGGTCGCGATCAGCAGGGCATCGATGTCGGTGCGCTCGGCGAGGAACTCGCGCATCTCGGCGTATTTCTCGCAGTCGGTGTTGTAGTAGTGCTCGTCGACGATGCGCTTGACCTCCTCGCGGCGCGACTTGCGCACGTCGCAGATGGCGACGAACTGCACATCGCGCTCGTTCAGCATCCAGCGCATGACGCCCGTGCCGCGCCCGCCCAGGCCGATGCCGCCAAGCACGATGCGGTCGCTGGGCCGCACCGCGCCGTCGCGGCCGAGC